>NZ_MWLP01000031.1:0-52696 GCF_010634885.1 Microbacterium sp. B35-04
CGCCGGCCGCGCCGCTTCTGCGCGTTCTGATCGAGGTTGTGGACGGCCGCCTCCTGGAAGACCGTCTGCGCCTGCGCCTGGGTGGTCATCGGACCGTGACCGGGTGGCGGACCGTCGAGGTCGCCGCCGTCTGAGCATGACGCCGTCCCATGTCACTCCTTCGTGTACGTGGTGCCGCTCCGTCGGGGGGGCGGAATCCTAGGTTCGTTGTCGAACCGCTTCGATTTCGAACCGCTTCGATTGAAGATTAGGCGCGAGCACGCCATTCGTCAAATGTCTTCCCGTAACGCCGAGGTAACGATCGCCGGCTCGCCCGGCGCGGCGACCACCGCCTGGAAAGCGCCTACCATGGTCGCAGCGGACGCGCGGGGGCGCTCGCCCCCGGTCAGGCGCCGGGTGAGAGGGACGGAACAGGCGAGATGAAGCGAGTCGGCATCCGCGATGTCGCCGAGCGCGCCGGCGTCTCGATCAGCACCGTCTCGAACGCGCTCAACCGTCCCCACATGGTCAGCGAGCGGCTGATCCATCGCGTCCGGTCGGCGGCCGACCAGCTCGGCTACGTGCCTCTGCAAGCCGCTCAGCAGCTGCGCGCGGGTCGATCGGGCCTCCTCGGCATGACGGTCATCAACATCGCCAACCCGTTCTTCGCCGACATGGTCGCCGGCGCCGAGGACGCCGCCTCGGCCGCCGGACTGCGAGTGCTCGTCGGCAACTCCGGCGACGACGCCGCCAAGGAGCGCGATCACCTCGAGCTGTTCGAGCGCGTGCAGGTCGAGGGCGCCCTGGTGAGCCCGTTCGGTCCGCTCGCGCCGTGGCTGGAGCGACTGCGCGGCCGCGGCATCCCCGTCGTCATGGTCGATGCCGTCGACGACACCGGCGAGTTGCCCTCGGTCTCCTTCGACGACATCGCCGGCGGCCGGCTCGCCGCCCAGCACCTGCTCGACGCCGGCCGCCGCCGGCTCGCCTTCGTGGGCGCCCGCGAAGAGGTTCGCCAGGTGCGCGAGCGCCTGCAGGGTGCGCGGCTCGCCGTGACGGCGCACCCCGGCGCATCGCTCGAGCCGATCTGGACGGCGCGCACCACGTCCGCGGCCGGCCTCGCATACGGCGCGGAGCTCGCGACCCGCTCCCCCGCCGACCGGCCCGACGGGATCGTCACGTCGAACGACCACCTCGCGATCGGCCTCGTGCACGGTCTCATCTCGCACGGCGTGCGGGTACCCGAGGACGTCGCCGTCGTGGGCTACGACGACATCGAGTTCGCCGCGATCGCCGCCGTGCCGCTCACCTCCGTGCGCCAGCCCGCGCGGGAGATGGGCCGCACCGCGGCCGAGATCCTCCTGGCCCGCATCGGCGGCACGGCGGGCGCCGACCTCGGCAACGTGGTCTACCAGCCGGAACTCGTCGTCCGCGCATCGACCGGCGGCTGAGCCGTCAGCTGACGAGCTGCGAGCCCTTGGCCGGCCCATCGCCGTCCCGCCGCTCGATGGCGCGCAGCGATCGGCCCACGTAGGCCGCGATCCGGCGCGCCCCCTCCTCACGGAAGTGCGTGTCGTCGGCGAGCCCGTCCGGCCACAGCGGATGCTCGCCCGGCGCGAAGTGCGACAGCAGAGCAGCGGATGCCTCGGCCCCGAGCTCCTCGTAGAGCCACGTGGTGAACACCGTCAGGTCGATGAGCGGCACGTCGAGGTCGTGCGCCAGGTCTCGGACGGCGTTGGGATAGTCGCCGTGCGTGGGAGTCACCCGGTCGCCGTCGAACCAGCGCCGCTCGACGGACGTGCACAGCACGGCGTTCGCGCCCCGGCTGCGAACGTCGTCGACCATGCCGCGCAGGTTCGCGGTGTAGCCGCCGCGCGAGGCGAGCTCGGGCAGCTTCTGGTCGTTGTGCCCGAACTGGATGACGACGGTGTCGCCGGGCTCGACGCCGTCGAGCAGGCGCGCCCACGAGCCGTCGGCGAGGAAGGACGCGGTGGTCGCCCCGCCGTAGGCGAGGTTCCGCACCGGCGCCTCGACGACGGGTGCGATATACGAGCCCCACCCCGTCATGGGCAGCTCGTCGGGCTTCGCGGGTGCGACCGTCGAGTCGCCTGCCAGGTGGTACGTCATCTTGTGCCCTTCCGGGTGCGGGTCGCGGCATCCTCGATACCATTGCATCATGACGCAGAAAGCGTTTACCGGCGCCATCCGCACGATCTCCATCGCCCAGGGCCCCCGTCCCGGACGATCGGTGCTGCGCCTGCTCGCGCGTCGTCCCGCCCGCATGGCGATCGCGATGCTCGCGTTCGCCTGCAAGGAGATCCCGCTGTGGTTCCTGCCGGTGGTGACGGCGCAGATCATCGACCTCGTCGCGACCGGCGGCGACGTGTCGACGGTGCTGATCTGGTTCAGCGTGGCGGCGGCGCTTCTCGTCCAGAACTACCCCATGCACATCGTCTACACGCGCAACTTCATGACGGTGGTGCGCGACACCGGCGCCGACCTCCGCAACGCCCTCGCCGCGCGGCTGCAGAGCCTGTCGATCGGGTACCACACGCGGGTGAGCTCCTCGATCGTGCAGACCAAGGTCGTGCGCGACGTCGAGAACGTCGAGCTCATGCTGCAGCAGGTGACGCACCCGCTGCTGTCGGCGACCATGGTGCTGATCGGCGCGATCGTCATGACGGCGATCGCCGTGCCGCAGTTCCTGCCCGTCTACGCCCTCGCGGTGCCCATCGCCCTGGGGCTGCGCGCCGCCCTCAGCCGCCGTTCGCGGGCGCGCAACGAGGTGTTCCGCCGCGAGGTCGAGGGCTTCGCGGCGCGCGTCGGTGAGATGGCCTCGCTCATCCCGGTGACCCGTGCGCACGGCCTCGAGCGCACCGCCGTCTCGCGGGTTCAGGCCGGCGCCGACGGCGTCCGCCGCGCAGGCCTCGACCTCGACATGCTCAACGGCCACGTCGCGTCGATCTCGTGGGTCGCGATGCAGCTGCTGGGACTCGGATGCCTCGTGCTCGCGGCGATCTTCGCGCTCACCGGCATCCTCCCGATCACCCCCGGCGAAGTCGTGCTGCTGTCGTCGTACTTCACGCTGCTCACGTCGGGATTGACGGCGCTGCTGATGCTCATCCCGGTCGGCGCGCGCGGGCTCGAGTCGATGCGGTCGATCTCGGAGGTGCTGCAGGAGCCCGACCTCGAGCAGAACGAGGGCAAGAGCGCGGTCGCGCAGGTGGGCGGCCACCTCGAGCTGCGACACGTGTCCCACCGCTACGACGGTGCCGACCGGGATGCCGTCCACGACGTCTCGCTCGACATCCCGCCGGGCGAGACCGTGGCGTTCGTGGGCTCGTCGGGCTCGGGCAAGTCGACGATGCTCAACCTGGTGCTCGGCTTCGTGCGCCCGACGTCCGGCCACATCCTGCTGGACGGCGCCGACATGCAGGACCTCGACCTCCGCACCGTGCGCCAGTCGGTGTCGGTGGTGCCGCAGGAGTCGGTGATGTTCGAGGGCACGATCCGCGAGAACATCGCGTACGGCCTCGACGACGTGTCGGACGAGAGGCTCCGCGCGGCGCTGCGCGACGCCAACGCCGCGGAGTTCGTCGATCGTCTGCCCGAGAACTGGGACACCGTCGTCGGCGAGCGCGGCGCGCGCCTGTCGGGCGGGCAGCGGCAGCGGCTCGCGATCGCCCGGGCACTCGTCCGCGATCCGCGGATCCTCCTCCTCGACGAGGCGACCTCGGCCCTCGACCCCGAGTCGGAGGAGCTCGTCAAAGAGGCGCTCAACCGCCTGATGAGGGGCCGCACGACCCTCGTCGTGGCGCACCGCCTGTCGACGATCCGCCAGGCCGACCGCATCGTCGTGCTCGAGCACGGCGAGGTCGTCGAGATCGGCGCCCACGACGAGCTGCTCGCGGCGCGCGGCCGCTACGCCCACCTCCACGCGACGCAGTCCGGCCTCCCTCGCTGAGTCTCGCCGCCGCGCACCCGAAGACCCACGCGCACAGTCGCCGCCGACCTGCGCGCCGGTCGCCGCCGCCCCACGCGCACGGTCGTCGCCGCCCCGCGTGCCGAGTCGCCGCCGCCCCGCGCGCCGAGATCAGGTGATTTCACCGAGGTAGGACGATCTGACGCGAAACGTCCTACGCTCGCGAAATCACCTGATGCGGCGACGATGTCGCGCGAGGGGTGCGCGTTGCACGCCGGGATAGCGCTTTCCGGCTATACCGCCTACCCTGGAGATACGGATGCCGCGGGCCGCGGCATCCGTTCCCCACCCGTCGAAGGAGCCACTGTGACCGACACCCTCCGCTGCGCCATCGTCGGAACGGGAGCGATCGCACACGCCCACGGTCAGGCAATCGCGGCGTACCCGAACGCGCAGCTCGTCGCGGTCACCGATCTCTCCCGCGATTCCGCGTCGGCATTCGCGGACGAGTTCGGCGGCCCCAAGGTGTACGAGGACCTCGACACCCTGCTCCAGGCTGAGCGTCCCGACGTCGTGCACATCTGCACTCCCCCGGTGGCGCACCGTGACCAGGCGGTCACAGCGTCGACCGCCGGCGCGCACGTCATCGTCGAGAAGCCGCCGGCACCGAGCCTCGAGGAGCTGGACGACATGCGCGCCGCTGCGTCCTCGGCGGGGCGCGAGCTCGTCGTGGTGTTCCAGCAGCGCACCGGCACCGCCGCGGCGCATGTGAAGCGCCTGCTCGACGACGGCGCGTTCGGGCGCCCGCTCATCGCGCAGTGCCAGACGCTGTGGTTCCGCGACCCCGCTTACTTCGCGGTGCCGTGGCGCGGCAAGTGGGAGACGGAGGGCGGAGGCCCGACCCTCGGACATGCGATCCATCAGATCGATCTGCTGGCCTTCCTCCTCGGAGAGTGGGAGAGCGTGCAGGCGCGGCTCTGGCGCCTCGATCGAGAGACGCAGACCGAGGATGCCTCGACCGCGACCGTCGCGTTCGCGAACGGCGCGATCGCCTCGGTCGTCACGAGCGCCGTGTCACCCCGCGAGACCAGCTCGATCCGCATCGACACGCAGCGCGCGACGATCACCGTCGACCACCTGTACGGACACGGGCACGAGAACTGGCGCATCACGCCTGCCCCCGGCTTCGAGGACCAGGCCGGCGACTGGGCACTCCCCGACTCCGAGGAGCCCAGCAGCCACGACGTGCTCATCCGCGACGTCTTCGACGCGCTGCGCAGCGGCGGGCCCCTTCCCGCGGTCGGGGATCAGCCCGCGCGGTCGTTCGAACTCGTGGCGGCGATCTACGCCTCAGCCGCCGGCGACGGCACGGTCGTGACCCCGGACGCGCTCGCCGCTCACCCCACACACCGGCGCGGCTTCGCCAGTCCGGTCGCCGATCGCCGAGGATCGGCACCGACCGGATGACCGCTGCCCGGCGAGGATGACCGCGGCCGGGCAAGGCTGACCGCGGCCGGGCGGCGATCGCCCCACTTACCCGTGGTGGGCGAAGACCGCCACCTGAACCGTGAATCCGCTACGAGCGCTCGGGTAGACGGTCGCCGATCAGGGCGAGGTTCTGGATGGCGGCGAGGCCGTACTGCGCCACGTCGTTGGTGCCGACGCTCGGCGCTTCGTCCACCGGGTTCAGCACCGCAGGACCGTCGATGCGGCTGAGCACGAAATCGCGCCTGTGCACCAGCCACTCTCCGATGCCCTCGAACGCCTGCCAGGCGGCATCCGCCATCTTCTCGTCACCCGTGCTCGCCGCGGCGTAGGCCGTCAGACGGCTGTGCGCCTGCTCGAGATGGATGCCGGTGAGCCGCTCTCCGACGACCGCCACCTGCTCCTCGGGCGAGGCGAGGTAGAGACGGCAGTACTCGAGCCACGCCTCGCGGAATCCCGGGACGTCGACCAGGTCGATGAGCTCGCTGCACACCTCGACGAGGCCGAACACGGCGCTGAGGTGCGACACCGCGACGCGGTCGCGTGTCGTGTCGAAGCGGCCTGTCTCGATGTCGTATAGCGCTTCGCCGGTGAGGAAGCCCTTCGGCAGCGCGCCGATGTCGGCCATCGTGCCCAGCAGGCGGTCGCGCGAGCGTTCGTTGCCGGTGCGCTCCCAGTCGGCGAGCCACGTCGCGGCGAGCGCTCCCCAGTCCGTGCCGAGCCCGACCGCGAGTGCACCGCGATCGGGGCGATAGGTCGCGGCATCCGTGCGCACCTTGCGCGTGGGGTCGGTGTCCACGAAGCGCTCGTCGCTGTCGCGCAGCTCGGTGAGCAGGTCGCCGACCCGCTCGTCGGCGGTGAGGAAGTAGAAGATGCGCCGATAGATCGGGCTCGAGATGCGCAGCTGCTTCGCGCTGCAGCCCCAGTGCTGCACGTTGTGGCGCGAGCCCAGGCCCTGCCAGCGGCCGAGGTGATAGACGTCGACCTCGCCGGTGTGCCGTGTCATCGCCTCCGCGAGGCGGAACACATCGGCACGCCCGGTGCGCAGGTACGAGTACCAGAGCCAGAGATCGGGAGACAGCTCGCTGTTGTCCCACGCGTAGCCGCCGACGTCGTAGCGCCACACATGCCGGTCCAGGTCGTAGGCGTGCATGACGTCACCGAAGTTCCAGAAACCGTACCAGCGGCGCTGGTCGATCTGACCGAGATAGAACTCCAGGAGGAAGTCGATGCTGTCCTCGATCTCAGCGCGCGCACTGGTCGAGCGATCGACCGGCGCCCAGTCCCCGAAGACGCCCACCGCGTGCAGGTGCGCAGGAGTGGGCTGCAGCAGCGGCGGGCGCTGCACCGCTGCGACGGCAGCGGCCGCGTCCTCGATCGCGGGGGTCGCGGCGTACGCGAAGAGCGTCAGCTCGTGGGTGCGGGCCACGCCGTGGGCATCGCCGAAGCCCGGCTCGTAGTCCTCATAGGTGATCTCGAGCCCTTCGAGCTGGGTGGCGAAATCGTCCTGTCCGAGCCCGTCGTGGTAGAACCGCACGTCCATCGGCTGCGCCTCCGGCGCATACAGCCACGCGGTGAGCTCCGCGCGGTCCTCGGTCGCGCGCCGGAGGTCGAGCTGGCCCGGATGCGACTGCCAGAACGAGCGGATGCCGATCCCGAACCCGCCCGTGGGGTCGCTGATCGCGACGTAGCCTTCCGCGCGGGTGCCGGCGCCGGCGTCGATCCACGCGTGCCCGGGCGCGGTGCGCTTGCGGATGCCGAACCCGTCGGCGCTGAGCTGCGTGAGGGTTAGATCGCCCCATGCCGGGATGAGCTCGAGACGCTCGGACACCTGCGGGTTCCACTGCGCGAGCGGCGGGGTGGCCACACCCCGGACCTGCGCGGCGCGCACCTCGGTGCCCGGGTCACGGCGAAGGCCCGTGAGGCCGCGGACGGCCTCGGCGAAGAAGCCGCCGTCCGCGCCGGCGAGCCGCACATGACGATCGTGCAGCGGTGCCCGCAGCGGAACATCCGCGCGTACGCCGAGCCCCGCGAGGAAGTCGTGTTCGGCGTCGCCGTTCCACACGAGGCTGTGGACCAGTCGCACCTCGGCCGCTCCCGCCATGACCACGAAGCGGACCGTGAACGGCAGCCATGCGCGCTCGGCGTCTTCCTGCTGGTGGACGCCCTCGACGCGCACGACAGCGCGCACGGGACCGTCCTGCTCGACCTCGACCGTCGTGACCCGCGATCGGAAGCGGCGCCGGGGGGCCGACCCGCCGTCTTCGCGCACCTCGTCCTGCAGCAGGCTCACGAGGCGGACGTCCTCCGAGACCGTGCGCCCGTCGCGCACGAGCCGCCGCGCGATCGTGTCGACGGGACCGTGCTCGGGCCGCGCGAAGGCGATCTCGATTGTCCCGTTGGCCACGACGACTTCGGCATCGTCGTGGCGGACCGTGACGCGAGGTGCGGACGAGTCCTGCCCGCTCGCCCGCTCGCCGGCCGACAAGGACGCCGCGGCCCCCGAGACGACCTCGTATTCGACCGGCGCCTGCATGGCGCCGATCGCGACGCCCGCCCACTTGACCGAGCCGTCGGGCCACGTCGCGAGCGGCCAGAACTGCGCGGCCACCTCGGCGCCTCGGCCTGAGTCCTCTGCCCCTGCATCCGCCCCGGAGCCTGTCGGGGGCCCTGCGATCTCGCGCAGCCTCAGCCGCGCGACGGAGTCGACCGCGCCCCGAGGCAGCGGCACCCCCCAGGTCGCGCCGCCGGAGAGCCGGTCGGGCGGAGCGTCGTCGAGCCAGCGAAGGGGGACACGGACAGCGGAGCCGGTCACAGCGAGTGAACCTCCAGGTTGCGATAGCGGGCGACGAGGGGAGACATCTGGCGGAAGCCGATCCGTCCCTCGCGGATGCGTGGACCGGTCGACTCGTCGTCGGTCCAGGAGAAGAGCGGCAGCCCGTCGATCGAGAACGCGACGCTCTCGGCGTCCTTGACGACCTCGATGCGGTAGAACGCGTCACGCGCGTCGACCACGGGCGGCAGCGGGTCTGCGCCCTGGCACACCAGATGGAACCCGGGCGATTTCCGCAGGTTGCACGTGTGGAAGGCCCGTTCGTCCTCCCACCGGCGCCGGAAGTACGACACGTGCAGCGTCCGCACGTCGCTCGAGTGGTACTGCGGGTATGCGCCCGAGCGCGCCGCGACGCCTTCGTCGAAGATGCTGCCGCCGTCGACCGCCGTCGCACCGAAGAACAGCATCGCGAGCCCCGGCTCCTCACGGGGCGAGAACTCCCACGTGATGCGGATCCGGTCGCCGAACACCTCCGGGCACCACAGCGTCCAGTGGTCGTCGAAGCCGCCCGAGCTCGACAGGCTCACCCCGCCGTCGTCCGCTCGGACGGCGACCGGTCCCTCTGCCACCCATCCCTGCAGATGGGATGCCGCGGCGAGCGGATTGCGGTAGAGCAGCGTCATCCCTTCACCGATCCGATGAGCATCCCCTTCGCGAAGTGCTTCTGCAGGAAGGGGTAGAAGAGCACGATCGGCAGCGTCGCGACGATGATGACCGCGAACTTGATGCCCTGCGCGGGCGGCAGCTGCGTCGGATCCTGCTCCACGACTGACAGGTCGGTCGCGACGGTCACCTGACGCAGGAACATCTGCAGCGTCCACATCGAGTTGTCGTTGAGGTAGAGCAGCGGCGACATGAAGTCGTTCCAGATCCCGACCGCGTAGAACAGCGCGAACGTCGCGAGGACCGGCTTCGACAGCGGCAGCACGATGTTCCACAGCGTCTGCAGCTCGTTCGCGCCGTCGATCTTCGCGGACTCCTCCAGTTCGGCGGGAAGCTGCTGGAAGAAGTTCTTGATGATGATGAGGCTGAACGGGTTGATCGCCATCGGGAGGATCAGCGCCCAGTAGTTGTTGAGCAGGCCGAGGTCCTTCACCACCAGGAACGTCGGGATCATGCCGCCCCCGAACACCATGGTGAAGACGATGAGTGAGAGGATCACACGGCCGCCCGGCAGGTTGGCCTTGCTCAGCGGATAGGCCATCGTCGCGGTCAGCGCCAACTGGACCGCGGTGCCCACGGCCGTCACCGCGATCGTCGTGATGAGTGCCCGGATGAAGGCGGGGCTCGTGAAGATCGCCTCGTACGCGTCGAGCGAGAACGTCTCCGGCCACAGGAAGAAGGAGCGCGTCGCCAGTTCGGCCTCCGTCGCGAACGACCCTGCGAGGACGTAGACGAAGGGCACGAGCGCGACGATGCCGATCCCGATCAGGAGCACGACGTTGAACACGTCGAACACGCGGCCGGCGGGAGTGTTGAACCGGTACTTCTCGCGAGCCATCAGAAGATCCCTACCTGGTTGAAGCGCTTGGCGACCCAGTTCGCCCCGAAGATGAGCACGACCCCGACGACCGCCTTGAACAGGCCGACGGCGGTGCTGTAGCTGTAGGAGCCCTGCGTGATGCCCATGAAGTAGACGTAGGTGTCGAAGACGTCGGCCACCGAACGGTTGAGCGAGTTGGTCATCAGGTAGATCTGCTCGAACCCGGTGTTGAGGATCTGCCCCATCTGCAGCACGAGCATGACGATGATCGTGGGCATGATCGAGGGGATCGTGATGTGCCATACCCGCTGGAAGCGGCCCGCGCCGTCGATGATCGCGGCCTCGTACTGCGCCTGGTCGACGCCCGCGAGGGCCGCCAGGAAGATGATGGTCCCCCACCCGGTGTTCTTCCAGATGTCCTGCAGGACGATGATCGGCCGGAACCAGGCCGGATCGGCCAGGAAGTTGATGTCGGTGCCGAGAATGCCGTTGACCAGCTGGAACAGCGGGCCGATGTCGAGAGCGAACAGCAGGTAGGTCAATGACGCGACCACGGTCCACGACAGGAAGTGCGGCACGTAGATGAGCGTCTGCGTCGTGCGCTTGAGGATCGTCACGCGCATCTCGTTGAGCAGCAGCGCCACGATGATCGTCAGCGGAAACGCGATCAGCAGCGACAGCAGGGCGAGGATGATCGTGTTCCCGAGCAGACGCGGGAAGTCAGGGCTCGCGAAGAAGTCCTCGAAGTGCGCGAATCCGACCCAGGGGCTGTCGGCGATCCCGAGGAAGGGGACGTAGTCCTTGAAGGCGATGATCGCGCCGTACATCGGCCAGTACCGGAACAGCAGGAAGTAGACGATGCCGGGTAGGAGCAGAAGGTAGAGCCACTTGAACTGCGTGAAGTGCACGCGCACGCCGCGACGGCGCCGGCTCTGCTTCTGGACGGTCAGCGTCTCGGTCGCCGTGACGGCGGTGTCGAGCATTGCCATGGGTGGGGCCTCTCGGTCAGCGCCGGGGATGACGGGCGCGCAGGCGCCCGCCATCCCCGGCCCGGCGATCAGGAGTCGGCGTTGGCCAGCTCGTTGATCTCGGCGATGATGTCGTCGCCGCCGCTGGAGCGCCACAGTTCGATGGCGTCCTCGAGCCCGTCGAGGTCGATCTGACCGGCGATGTACTGGATGCGCGCATCGGCGACGATGGTGTCCAGCTGCGCGCCCTTCGAGACGTATGTCGGCGACACGTACGGCGCTGCCGGGTCGAACTGCGCCGATTCGAGGTCGGACGCCTCGATCTGCTTGCGCTTGTCGTACATCTCCTGCTCGTAGTCCGACGGCTGCTTGGGCAGATACCCCTGGAAGCCGTTGACGTTCATGCCGAGCTGGGCGTAGGCGCCGACGGTGTCCTTCAGCGCCTGCGGCACGTCGTCCACCGCGACGGCGAGATCGCCGTCGAGGGTGTAGGTGACGTCTTCGATGCCGTTGTTGAGGATCGGCCCCGCCTCTGCCGAGTTGAGCTCGTTCAGCACCTCGAGCACGCCCCGCAGCTCCTCCTCGGTGCGCACCTGAGCCTTGGGGACCGCGAGGAAGCCGCTGTAGCCCGAAGTGGGCAGTGCGTACAGCTCGCCGTCAGGCCCGGTCAGGTTGCCCGTGACGTCGACGAAGTTCTCGAAGTTCTCGGGGTCCGACTGCTTGACCAGGCTGATCAGCTGGCCGACACGCGAGTGGACGTCGATGATGATGCCGCCCTTGCCGGTGAGGAACGGCTCGTTCCACTTCGCCGAGTCGAACGTCGCGTAGTCGGGGTTCACGACACCCTCCTCGACCAGCTGCCGCTCGAACTGCACGGCCTCGAGCCACTCGTCGGTCGTGAAGTTCGGCACGAGCTCGTCGTCGCGCTCGGTCCAGCGGGTGCCTGCGCCGTACCAGGTCTCGATCGCATCCCACGGGCTGTTGGTGCCGATGGTGCCGGGCCACTTCGGGATGATGAGACCGTAGGTGTCGTCCGCGCCGTTGCCGTCGGGGTCGTCCTCGGTGAAGGCCTTCGCGATCTCGTAGAGGTCCTCGGTCGTCTCGGGCAGCTCGAGTCCTACGTTCTCGAGCCAGTCCTTGCGGATGATGACGGCTTCGCGCATGACATCGCGCGCGCGGAAGATTCCGTAGACCTTGCCGTTCACGCTCGACGCCCGCTGCACCTCGGGGAAGGTGGTCTTGAGGTTCTCGTAGTCGTCGAGATATTCGGTCAGATCCCAGAACGCGCCCGCCTCCGCGTTGCGGACGAACCCGGGGTCCTTGCCCTGGATCACCATGACCTGAGGAAGATCGTCGCCGGCGAGCGTGATGTTGACCTTGTCGCCGTAGGAGGCGTTCGGCACCCACGTCATGTCCAGGTCGACGCCGATGACATCCTCGAGGGCGGTCTCGATCTCGTTCTCCTCCTCGGGGGCGTTGGTGCTGAGGAACGGCGCCATGATCGACAGGCTCTCGAGCTTCGCGGCATCCGTGCTGGTCGCATCATCGTCGCCGGTGCTGCTTCCGGAGCAGCCGGTGAGGGCGAGGGCGGCGACGACGGCGATGCCGACGCCGACGAGCGGCTTGCTGTGGTTCATTGCAGGAACTCCTTCGTTCGGGGTGGGGGTTTTTCTCTGGGGGAGGTGGGCGGAGAGGATCAGGAAGAGGGGGATGCCGCGACGGCACGGTCGGCGACGGCGCGGTCGTTGGCGGTGAAGAACGAGATGCACAGGACTGTGCTGAGGGTCAGCCACGCCCCCACCGTCAGGAAGGGGACCACGCCGGGAAGGATGCTGGCGACCGCCGCGATCGCGACGACGCCCAGCAGGAGCAGCACCACGTGGAGAAGGTTGCGCATCGCCCAGCGGCTGGCGGTGAGGAGGTAGGCGCCGAGCGGCAGTTCGTAGTGCACGTACAGCGGGACCGAGACAGCCGTGATCACGAAGGCTGCGGCCAGGGCGACGACGGTCGAGATACCGAGCACCGAGCCGAGGGCCCCGGCTGCGAGCTGCCCGGCGACGCCGACCGCCAGCATCCCGGTCACGAGGAATCCGACACCGAGCGCGACGTTCGACTTCCGCAGGTCGCCCCGCCATGCGGCGGCGAAGGTCCGTGCCACCGGGAACACCTCGCCGCGCAGGCGGCGCCGTGTGACGTGGGCGGCGGCGGTGCTCGAGGGCACGATGCCGAACACGATTCCTCCGGCGAAGGCGAACACCCACCACAGTGCGTTGACGTACGCCATCCACCACACCCAGTCGAAGACGGCGTGAGCACGCACGGCCCACGTCGGCACGGCAGGCGCAGACTCCGTCATCACATCTCCATCGTTGTGGGCGAGGGCGCTGGCCATGGAATACGTTTTCCCGGGCCAAGCCACGAGTACCGTAAACCGCCGCCGCGAGCGGAGTCAACTCCATGCACCTCCAGAAGTGAAACGTCTCATGCAAATCTCAGAAACGTTTCGTGGCCTCCGCACCGGCCGGATCCCGTGGCGCAGCTCGGGCGGCGGGCCGGGGACTGGGACCGTGCACGGCCCCGCCGGCAAAGGCCGGGTACGCCGTTACTGAATCGTTCTAATTTCTCGGGATGATGGCTTGCGAAACGTTTTTAGACGAGGTACCGTAGCGGGCAAGCGCTTTCCAGCACCGCATGATCCGCACCCGGATGCGCCCACACCGCACTCACAGACGACGAACGTCTCCCGCGGACAGCGAACGCAGACGTTCACAAGGAGGACAAGGATGTTCAGCAAGAAGCGGGCACTCGCCGTAGCCGCGATCGCGGCCGGCGCAGCCCTGGTGCTGGCCGGCTGCGCCGGCGGCAGCGAAGAAGCCCCCGACGCGGCCCCCACGTTCGACCCGAACGAGGAGGTCACCCTCGACCTCGCGTTCTGGGGCAACGACGTGCGCGCCGACCTCTACAACCAGGCGATCGACGCGTTCAACGAGGAATACCCCAGCATCACGGTCAACGCCACGTTCCTGACCTTCCCCGAGTTCTGGGAGAAGCGGCAGACCGAGGCGGCCGGCGGGAACCTCCCCGACGTGATGCAGTTCGACTACTCGTACCTGCGTCAGTACTCCGAGAACAACCTGCTGCTCGATCTCGACCCCTACCTCGGCAACATCATCGAGACCGACCCGCTGCCGGAGAACATCCTCGACATCGGCGTCGTCAACGACACGACCTACGGCATCACCACCTCCACCAACGCGTGGGGCCTCTTCACCAACCCGGTCCTCCTCGAGAAGGCCGGCGTCGCGGAGTTCGAAGGCGGCAGCTGGGAGGACTACGCCGAGTGGATGGGCGAGGTCACCGACGGCGGCGGCGGCGAGTTCTGGGGTGGTGCCGACTTCACCGGCCGCATCCAGAACTTCGAGCTGCAGCTGCGCTCCGAGGGCGAGAACCTCTTCAACGAGGACGGCACGCCCGGCTTCGACGAGGAGCGCCTGACGGAGTTCTGGGAGTCCGGCCAGGACATCCGGGACGGCATCGGCATCCCGCAGCAGCGTGTCGAGGAGGTCGCCCCGAAGGGCGCCTTCGACAGCGCGCTGACCGCCAGCGAGCTGACGTGGGACAACTTCGGCGCCGGCTACCTCGCGGGCCTCGGCGCGGACTACACCGAGCTCGGCCTGATCGCTCCTCCGGTGACGGAGGAAGGCGCGAAGGACCTCTACCTGAAGCCCTCGATGCTCCACACCATCTCGGCCAGCACGGAGCACCCGGAGGCGGCGGCGACGCTCGTCAACTTCCTCGTGAACTCTCCCGAGTCGGGCGAGATCTTCGGCACCAACCGCGGCCTGCCGGCCTCGGAGACCGCCCTCGACGCCGCGGAGCTCGACCCGCTGAGCCAGCAGGTCAAGGAATACGAGGCCTCGATCGCCGACCGCCTGGGCGACGCCCCGCCGGTGCCGATCGTCGGCTACGGCACCCTGGAGGAGAAGTTCCGCCAGCTGGGCACCGAGCTCAGCTTCGGCACGGTCACGGTGGATGACGCGGTCTCGCAGTTCTTCGCCGAGATGGACGTCGTCCTCAACCAGTGACACCGTTCGGGTCCGGGCGTACGATGCGCCCGGACCCGGAACACCACTCCATGAATCTGTATCGGAGAGTCTCGTGAGCACCACAGCGACCAGAGTCATCGTGACCGGTGAGAAGTCCTCGCGTCGGTCCTTGTTCCGCAGGTCCCGGCCGGAGCGGGTGGATCGTCCGGGCATGCGACAGCGTGCCGTGAAAGAGACGGTCGCCGGTTACGGGTTCCTCGTGCCGTGGCTGGTGGGATTCTTCGGGCTCACGCTGATCCCGATGGCGTACTCGCTGTACCTGTCGTTCACGAGCTACAACATCTTCTCGCCGCCGAAGTGGATCGGCTTCGACAACTACATCCGCATGTTCACGTCGGACCCGGCGTTCATCCAGTCCGCGCAGATCACCCTGATCTACGTGGTCGTCGGCACCCCGATCACCCTCGCCGCGGCTCTCGCCGTTGCGATGCTGCTGAACTACCGCGACAAGGGCGCCGGGTTCTTCCGCTCCGCGTTCTACGCCCCGTCGCTGATCGGCGGATCGGTCAGCGTCGCGATCGTGTGGCGGGCGATGTTCGCCTCCGATGGCCCGGTCGACACCTCGCTGTCGGCGATCGGGATCGACCTGGGCGGCTGGATCGGCAACCCGGCTCTGGTGCTGCCCGCGATGATCCTGCTGGCGATCTGGCAGTTCGGCGCCACGATGGTCATCTTCCTCGCCGGCCTGAAGCAGATCCCTAAAGAGCTCTACGAGGCGGCAGAGATGGACGGCGCCGGGCCCTGGCACCGGTTCCGCGCCGTCACCCTGCCGATGCTCAGCCCCGTGATCTTCTTCAACCTGCTGCTCGGCCTGATCGGCGCCTTCCAGGTGTTCGCATCGGCCTACATCATCTCGAACGGCACCGGCGGCCCCGCCGGCATGACCAACTTCATCACCCTGTACCTCTACAAGCGCGGCTTCAGTGACGGCCAGATGGGCTACGCCGCCGCCATCGCCTGGGTGCTGCTGATCGTCGTCGCCGTCATCGCCTTCATCCTCTTCCGCACCCAGCGCAGCTGGGTCCACTACGCCGGAGACAACCGATGAGCACCACAAGTTTCGGCGAGCCCGCCATCGCGACCCTCGAGAACCAACTCGACGCGACACCCCGCGCCCCCCGCCGCAAAGTCAAGCGCAAGACCTGGCAGACCGCGATCTGGTTCATCGTGCTCATCGCGGTGACCGCGGTCGTGCTCTACCCGCTGGTGTGGCTGCTGTTCTCCACGTTCAAGCCGAACAGCGAGTTCGGCTCGAACATGGGCCTCCTCCCGAACGCGCCCACCATCGACAACTACACGAAGGTGTTCGAAGGCATCGCCGGAGTGCCGATGTGGCGGTTCTTCCTGAACTCGTTCATCATCGCCGCCGGCTCCGTGATCGGCGTGCTGCTGTCCTCGTCGTTGGCCGCCTACGCGTTCGCCCGCATCCAGTTCAAGGGCCTCAGCGTCCTGTTCGCCGCGATGATCGGCACCCTGCTGCTGCCGTTCCACGTCGTGATCATCCCGCAGTACATCATCTTCAACAATCTCGACATGATCGACACGTTCTGGCCGCTGCTGCTGCCGAAGTTCCTCGCCACCGAGGCGTTCTTCGTGTTCCTGCTCGTCCAGTTCATCCGCCAGATGCCCCGCGACATGGACGAGGCGGCCCGCATCGACGGCGCCGGCCATGTCCGCATCTTCTGGTCGATCATCCTGCCGCTGATCAAGCCGGCCCTGATCACGTGCTCGATCTTCGCGTTCATCTGGGCGTGGAACGACTTCCTCGGACCGCTGCTTTACCTCACCAGCCCCGAGAACTATCCGCTTCCCATCGCGCTGCGCCTCTACAACGACCAGACCTCGGTCAGCGATTACGGCGCCACGGTCACCGCGTCCTTCATCGCGCTCATCCCCGTCCTCCTCTTCTTCCTGGTGTTCCAGCGCTTCCTCGTCGACGGCGTCGCCACCCAGGGCCTGAAGGGCTGACGGGCGGCAAGCGCCCACCGCCGTTTCGCACGACTCACCACACGCACGAGAAGGGATGCCGCAGCTCATGGACCGCAAGACACTCCGCGCCGCACGCCGGGCCGACGCGTCCGGCAGCGGGCCCACGCTCGAAGAGCGCGACCCTGCCCGCTACCCGGGTGCGAAGGGGGCCTTCGCGCTGTTCGGCGAGGTGCTGCTCACCGGCCTGCTCGTCACCGTCGCGGGTCTGCTGGTCGTGACCCTGCCTGCGGCACTGGCCGCCGGCATCCGTCATCTGCGTCGCTATGCCGGCGCGGAGCAGTCGCACGTCCGCACGTTCTGGCAGGACTGGCGCAGGGCGCTGCCCGGTGGGGTCGTGGTCGGAGTCGTCGGCGTGGCGCTCGCCGTGCTGCTGCTGCTCGACATCGACCTCGCGAACTCCGGCGCACTCCCCGGCGGCCCCCTCATCGCCGTGATCGGCTGGGCCGGACTGCTGACAGCGGCGGTCTCACTGCTGCTGGCAGCGGGAGCCTGGACCCCCGAACGCGGCTGGCGACCGGCGGTCCGCGGCATCCCGTCGTCGATCGCACGGGACCCGATCGGAGCCACGTATCTCGCCGCCGCGGCGGTGCTGGTCGTCGTCATGACCTGGATGCTCGCCCCGCTCATCGTCGCGGGCCTGGGCTGCGCCGCCTTCGCCGTCATGGCGGTCCCCGCCCGGCGCGGCCGCCGCTGAACCCCACCGACCGAATCACCTGTCACCGAAGCCAGAAGAAGGAGCTCGACGTGCTGTACGGCGCCGACTACAACCCCGACCAGTGGCCGGAGGAGGTGTGGGACGAGGACGTCCGCCTCATGCAGCAGGCCGGCGTCAACATCGTCAGCCTCGGCATCTTCGCGTGGTCGCGCATCCAGCCCTCCGAGGACGTGTGGGACTTCGCCTGGCTCGACACCGTCATCGGCAAGCTGCACGCGGGCGGCATCGCTGTCAACCTCGCGACGGCGACCGCCTCTCCCCCGCCGTGGGTGAGCGCGACGTACCCCGAGACCCTCCCGGCCGACGAGTCGGGCGCCTCCTACTGGCCCGGCAGCCGACAGCACTTCGCGCCGTCGTCGCCCACCTACCGGCGCCTGGCCGGCGAACTGGTGCGCCGCCTCGCCGAGCGCTATGCGGAGCACCCGGCCGTGGTGATGTGGCACGTCGGCAACGAGTTCGGCTGCCACCTCTGGATGGACTTCTCGGATGCCGCGCGCGACGCGTACCGCGGGTGGCTCGAGAAGCGGTACGCCACCATCGACGCACTGAACGATGCGTGGGGCACGAGCTTCTGGTCGCAGCGCTACGGCGGCTTCGACGAGATCTTCCCGCCGCGCCTCGCCCCGTACAGCCACAACCCGTCGTCGATGCTCGACTGGCGCCGCTTCACGAGCGACATGCTGCTCGAGTGCTACCTGATGGAGCGCGAGATCCTGCTGGCGGCCGGCGCGACGCAGCCGATCACGACGAACTTCATGGGTCCGTTCAAGCCCGCCGACTACCGCAAGTGGGCGCCGCACATGGACGTCATCGCCGACGACTGCTACCCCGATCCGGCGAACCCGCATCGCGTGCGCGACGCCGCGTTCCAGCGGGATCTGATCCGCTCGCTCAAGCCCGGCGTGCCGTGGCTGCTCTGGGAGCAGGCGACGGATGCCGTCAACTGGCGTCCCGCGAATGCCGGCAAGCAGCCGGGGGCGCTGATGGCCGAGACGGCGCAGTCCGTGGCACGCGGCGCCGACGGCATCATGTTCTTCCAGTGGCGGCAGTCCCGCGCCGGAAGCGAGAAGTTCCACTCGGCGATGCTTCCGCACGCGGGCACCGAGACCCGGACCTGGAACGCGGTCACCGACCTCGGCGCTCGCCTGGGTGCTCTCCCTGAGCTGCCCGCACCGGGCCGTGACGCCCAGGTCGCCCTGGTGTTCGACTGGGAGAACTGGTGGGCCGTCGAGGAGCGCGACCACCCGACGCAGATCGACTACCTCGCGCTGATCCTGGAGTGGTACGGCGCGTTCCACGCGCGCAACATCCAGGTCGACATCGTGGGACCCGAAGAGGTGGACCGCGCCTACGACCTGGTCGTCGCACCGGCGCTCTACCTGCTGCGCGATGAGGGCGCCGCGGCGCTGACCCGGTTCGTCGAGGACGGCGGCACGCTGCTCACCGGCCCCTTCACCGACATCGTCGACGCGCACGACCAGTTCCGCGACGGCGGGTTCCTGACCCAGCTGGGCCCCGTGCTCGGTCTGCGCTTCGAGGACTTCGGCGCGCTCGCCGGCGCTGCCGTGAGCGCCAGCGGCGTGGGCGGCCTCAAGGCCGAAACCGCCGCGGTACCGGGCGCCGGAGCCGTGGCCGGTGCCGAGGCGACGTTCCGGCTCGGGGGCGCCGCGCAGTCCGGCCGGCTCGTCGCCGAGTCCGTGCACGCGACCGGTGCGTCGGTCGTGGCGGCGTTCGACTCCGGGCTCCAGGCCGGCGCGCCGGCACTGACCCGCCACCGGTTCGGCGCCGGCGAGGCCTGGTACGTCGCGACCCAGCCCGTCGGCAACTCGCCTTCAGCCGCCGGGACCGCCCCCGACGCGCTCGACGCCGTCGTCGCGGCCGTGGTCGAGGCATCCGGTGTCCGCCCCGTCGTCGAGGGCCTGCCCGCCGGCGTCGAGGCCGCTCGTCGCGGCGATCTCGTCACGCTCATCAACCACGGCGACGCCCGCGTCGAGATCGCGATCGAGTGCACGGATGCCGAGACCGGCCGTGCCGTCGAGCGCGTGGCGCTCGACGCCCAAGGCGTCGCCTTCCTCCTCGCACCCGCCGCTGTCCCGCCCGCCCTCGCCACGCCCGCCGCCGAACCCTCGGCGCGCGAGTCCGTGCCGAGCTTCTGACCTCCCCCACTTCCCTTCGAGACTGGAGACCTCCATGCCCGCACCCCGTCTGCTCGCAGCAGCCGCCCTCACCGCGAGCGCCGCGCTCGTCCTCGCCGGCTGCGCCGGCGGCGCGTCCGACGACGCCGCCGACGCGTTCGACCCCGACGAGGAGGTCACGCTCGACTTCGCGTTCTGGGGCAACGACGACCGCGCCACCCGTTACAACGACCTGATCGCGGCGTTCAACGAGGAGTACCCGAACATCACGATCAACACCTCGTTCACCGACTTCCCGAGCTTCTGGGAGAAGCGGCAGACCGAGGCCGCGGGCGGTGGGCTCCCCGACGTCTTCCAGTTCTCCGACAGCTACCTGCGCCAGTACGGCGAGTCCGGCAATCTGCTCGACCTCGCCGAGGTGTCGGACCAGATCGACACGACGACGTTCGAGGAGTCGCTCCTCGGCACCGGTGCGCTCGACGGCGTGCAGTACTCGCTCCCCACCGGTTACAGCCTGTGGGCCAACTTCGTCAACGACGACCTCGTCGCCCAGGCGGGCGTCGAGACGCCCGAGGCCGGCACGAGCTTCGCCGACTTCGACGAGTGGATGGCCTCGGTCACCGACGCCACCGGCGGCACCGTGTACGGCGGCACCGACTACACCCAGCGCATCCAGGTGTTCGAGCTCGTGCTCCGCGCCGACGGCGGCAACCTCTACACCGACGACGGCGAGCTCGGCTTCACCGAGGACGAGCTCCGCGAGTTCTGGGAATCGGGTGCAGAGATCCGCGACGGCGTCACCGTGCCGCAGCAGAAGCTCGAGGAGCTCTCGCCCAAGTCGGGCTTCGGCGCCGCGATCACGGCGAGCGAGATGAGCTGGAGCAACTTCCTGGGCGGCTACCTCGCCGATTCGGGCGCTTCGTCGATCTCGATCGTCGCTCCCCCGACCGCGAAGGAGGGCTCGCAGGACCTCTACCGACAGGCCGGCCTGCAGGTCGCGATCGCGAAGAACACCGAGCACCCCGAGGCCGCTGCCCTGTTCCTCGACTTCGTCGTGAACAGCCCCGAGGCCGGCGAGATCTTCGGCACCACGCTCGGGTTCCCGGCCTCGTCGTCGAAGCTCGAGGGCGCGACCCTCGAAGGCCCCGACAAGCAGGTGGCCGACTACATCGAGTCGGCGGCCGACCGCATCGGCGATGCCCCGCCGGTTCCGGTCGTCGGCTACGGCTCGCTCGAGCAGACCTTCTGGGACCTCGGCAAGTCGATCGGTCTCGGCGCCCTCTCGGTCGACGACGCCGTGACGCAGTTCTTCGCAGAGGCCGACGCCATCCTCGGCTGAGACTCTCGAAGCCTGAGCCTGACCGATTCGACGGATGCCGCGGCACGGCCTCGTGCCGCGGCATCCGTGTCTCCCACCCCCCATCCCGAGAGGATCCCCGTGACCGACGCGTCCGCCCGCCTCGACCCGCACTACGAGATCGCCGACATCGACCGCCGCGTGTTCGGCGGGTTCGTCGAGCACCTGGGCCGTCACATCTACGACGGGATCTTCGAGCCCGGGCATCCGTCGGCCGATGACGAGGGCTTCCGCACCGACGTGATCGACCTCGTGAAGGAGCTCGGCGTCTCGACCATCCGCTACCCCGGCGGCAACTTCGTCTCGGGCTACCGGTGGGAGGACGGCATCGGGCCGAAGGCCGAGCGGCCGCGCCGGCTTGATCTCGCGTGGCACTCGACCGAGACGAACGAGGTCGGGCTCCACGAGTTCCAGGCGTGGCTCGACCGGGTCGGGAGCGACCTGATGCTGGCCGTGAACCTCGGCACGCGCGGCACGCAGGAGGCGCTCGACCTGCTCGAGTACGCCAACGCCGACGCGCAGACCGCGTGGACCGACCGGCGCGCCGCGAACGGACGCGAGACGCCGTTCGGCGTGAAGATGTGGTGCCTCGGCAACGAGATGGACGGACCGTGGCAGCTGGGGCACCGCAACGCCGACGACTACGGCAAGCTCGCGTCGCAGACGGCGAAGGGCATGCGGATGCTCGACCCCGCCGTCGAGCTCGTCGTGTGCGGCTCGTCGGCGCGGGCGATGCCCACCTTCGGCTCGTGGGAGCGCACCGTGCTCGAGCACACCTTCGACGATGTGGACTTCATCTCGTGCCACTCCTACTACCAGGAGCACGACGGCGACGCGCAGGAGTTCCTCGCGTCGGGAGTCGACATGGCGAAGTTCATCGAGGCGGTCGTCGCGATCGCCGACACCGTCGCCGCCACGAAGAAGAGCGAGAAGCGCATCATGATCTCGTTCGACGAGTGGAACATCTGGTACCTGCACGACGACGAGGGCGGCCAGAACGACAAGCCGGAGGAGAAGGGCTGGCCGGTCGCGCCGCGCCTGCTCGAGGACAAGTACAGCGCGCTCGACGCCGTCGTCTTCGGCGACCTCATGATCACGCTGCTGCAGCACGCCGACCGCGTGCGCTCTGCGTCGCTGGCCCAGCTCGTCAACGTCATCGCCCCGATCATGACCGAGCCGGGCGGACCGGCGTGGCGGCAGACGACGTTCTTCCCCTTCTCGATCACATCGCGGCTCGCGCAGGGGCGCGCGGTGCGCGTGCCGGTCGCGTCGAGCACGTTCGCGAGCGAGAAGCTCGGCGAGGTCCCCACCCTGAACGCGGTCGCGACCATCGACGACGACGGCGTGTCGCTCTTCGTCGTGAACCGTTCGGCGACGGATGCCGCGAACCTGCGTGTCGACCTCGCCCCGCTGGTGCGGACCCTCGGGCGCGAGGTCGCCGTCGTCGAGTCGCACCTGCTGCACGAAGACGACGTGTACGCGGCCAATACCCTCGACGATCCCGAGCGCGTCGGCGTGCGCGCGGCCGAGGCATCCGTCGACGGCGAATCGCTCTCGGTGACCCTCCCCGCCGTGTCGTGGGCCGCGGTGCGGCTCGCATGAGCAGCGCTCACGGCACGCGGGCAGTCGCGGGCTCGACCGCGCTCGCCGCGCCGCTGCGGCTCGACGCGACCGGCGACGCTCGCGCCGAGAGGCGCCCGCGCATGGCCAACGCCGAGGATGCGCGCGCCGGGCTCGGCCTGACCAGCCGCGCGCTGATCCGTGACGGACGTCCGTGGCTGCCCGTGTCGGGCGAGCTGCACTACACGCGCGTTCCGCGCGAGCGGTGGACCCCGCGGCTGCGGCTCATGCGGGCGGGAGGCATCTCCGTCGTGTCGACGTACGTGCCGTGGCTCCACCATGAACCGGTCCGGGGCGAGGTGCGCTTCGACGGGCGCTTCGACGTCGCGGCGTTCGTCGACGCGGTGCGCGCGGAAGGGCTCGAGATCGTGCTGCGGATCGGTCCGTGGGCGCACGGCGAGATGCGCAACGGCGGATTCCCCGACTGGGTGCAGCACGCGCCGGTGCAGCACCGCACCGACGACCCGGCGTATCTCGATCTCGTGCGGGAGTGGTTCGGGCACCTCGCCCGCGCCCTCGACGGGCGCTGCCGCCCCGACACGGTGCTCGCGATCCAGCTCGAGAACGAGCTGTACGACCAGCCGGGCCACCTCGTCACGCTCAAGCGGCTCGCGCGCGAGGCAGGACTGTCGGCACCGCTGTGGACCGCGACCGCGTGGGGCGGCGCCGAACTTCCCGATCCCGAGGTGCTGCCGCTGTGGGGCGGCTACGGCGACGGGTTCTGGGTCGACCCCGGCGAGCCGTGGGATCCGACCTTCCGGGCGCACTACTTCTTCTCCGACACGTGGGACGACCCCGGCATCGGCGCCGATGTGCGCGGTGCGGAGGCGACCGGCGGGTCCGCCGAACTGTCGCCGTGGTTCCCGGCCGCCACCTGCGAGCTCGGCGGGGGCATGGCGACGGCATACCACCGGCGGCCTCGGCCCGACGCCCTCGACATCGCCGCCGTCGCGCACGCCAAGCTCGGCAGCGGATCGGCGTGGCAGGGCTTCTACATGTACGCGGGCGGGACGAACCCGGGGCCGGGGCTCGAGGAGACGCAGGCCACGGGGTACCCCAACGACATGACCCGCCTGAGCTACGACTTCCACGCGGCGATCGGCGAGGCCGGCCGCACCGCCCCGAGTCACGCCGCGCTGCGCCTGCAGCACGCGTTCATCGAGGCGTTCGGGGAAAGCCTCGCGCCGATGCCGTCGCACCTTCCCGCGGAGCGCCCGGCCGGCGTCGAGGACGCCGAGACGCTGCGCTGGGCCGTCCGCGCCGACGACGGCGCGGGCTTCGTGTTCATCGGATGGCATCAGCCGCACGTGCCGCTGTCGACGTACCGCGGCGCGCAGTTCCAGATCGAGACAGCGGACGGTGTCGTCACGCTGCCGAGCACGCCCGTCGACGTCCCTCCCGGCACCCTCGCCCGGTGGCCCCTCGGTCTCGAGGTGGGCGGCGTCAGGGTCGAGTGGGCGACCGCGTCGGCGGTCACGGTGCTGCCCGGCATCCCGGCATCCGGCTCCGTTCCGACCCTCGTGCTGATCGAAGACGCGGGCATCCCGGTCGAGATCGCGCACGACGGCCTCGCCCATCGCGTGACACCCGGGCCGTCGCCGCTGCACATCGAGGAGCCCCATGGTGCGGCGCTCGATGTGCTCGTCCTTCCCGCCGACGAGGCGGCGCAGATCTGGGTGGTCGACGCGGCCGCCGGTGGACGACGGCTGTTCGTCGGGTCCGACGAGCTGACGTGGGATGCCGCAGGGACGGTGTCGGTGCGCGCGAGCGGGTCGGCACCCGACATGCGGGAGTACGCCGGAGGCGTCTGGCGCGAGCTCGCGTGGGACCACGCCGGCGGCGCTGCGGTCACCGAGAGCGTCGCGGTCGAGACGGTGCGCTCGGCGTCGATGCCGTCCGGCCGCTACGGGTCGCGCGATGGCCGGCCGTCCGCGCCGGATGACGCGGTGCTCGAGGCGCACGCCGCGGTGTATCGCCTCGACATCCCCGAGTGGGTCGACGAAGACGCCGTGCTGCGGGTGCGCTGGGCGGGCGATCTCGCGCAGCTGCGCGTCGACGGAGTGACGGCGACCGACCGGTTCTGGGACGGCTCCGAGTTCGTCGCGAACCTGCGCGACATCGGCGCTTCGCCCTCCACGCGCGTGGAGCTGCACGTGCTGCCGCTCCGGCGCGACAGCGGCGTGCACCTGCCCGCCGACGCCGCCGCGCGCCTCGCGGCATCGGTCGACGCAGTCTGCACGTTCGACGCCGCCGAGATCGACCAGCGGGCCCTCTGGTACGAGGCGCTTGCATGACGCCCGATCGCGTGTCACACTATTGGAAAGCGTTTACCCACTCCGCACTCCGCGGTGCCGGGTACCCCACAGCCTTCAGAGCAGAAAGCAGGACCCCATGACCGACACGACACTCGCTCCGGCCTCGGCCGAGGCATCCGCTCGTCCGCAGGTGCGCGAGATCGGCATCATCATGAACGGCGTCTCGGGCCGCATGGGCTACCGCCAGCACCTGGTGCGCTCGATCCTCGCGATCCGCGACCAGGGCGGCATCGAGCTGCCCGACGGCACCAAGGTCACCGTCAAGCCGCTGCTCGTCGGACGCAGCGAGGCCAAGCTGGCCGACCTCGCCGCCAAGCATGGCATCGAGGACTACACGACCGACCTCGACGCCGCCCTCGCCGACCCGCGCTGGGAGATCTACGCCGACTTCCTCGTCACGAAGGCGCGCGCCTCTGCACTGCGCAAGGCCATCGCCGCCGGCAAGACGATCTACACCGAGAAGCCCACGGCCGAGACCGTCGACGAGGCGCTCGAGCTCGCGAAGCTCGCGCAGGAGGCCGGCGTCAAGACCGGCGTCGTGCACGACAAGCTCTACCTCCCGGGCCTGCAGAAGCTGAAGCGCCTCATCGACTCCGGCTTCTTCGGCCGCATCCTCTCGGTGCGCGGTGAGTTCGGCTACTGGGTCTTCGAGGGCGACTGGCAGCCCGCCCAGCGCCCGAGCTGGAACTACCGCGCCGAGGACGGCGGCGGCATCATCGTCGACATGTTCCCGCACTGGAACTACGTGCTGGAGAACCTGTTCGGCGAGGTCAAGTCCGTCTACGCCCAGGCCGCCGTGCACATCGCCGACCGCTGGGACGAGAAGGGCGAGCACTACACCGCGACCGCCGAGGACGCCGCCTACGGCATCTTCGAGCTCGAGGGCGACATCGTCGCGCAGATCAATTCGTCGTGGACCGTTCGCGTGAACCGCGACGAGCTCGTCGAGTTCCACGTCGACGGCACGCACGGCTCGGCCGTCGTGGGTCTGTTCGGCGCCAAGATCCAGCACCGCAACGCCACCCCGAAGCCGGTGTGGAACCCCGACCTCGCCGACGACCACGACTACGACGCCGACTGGGCCGAGGTGCCGACGAACGACGTGTTCCAGAACGGCTTCCGCCAGCAGTGGGAGGAGTTCCTCGAGTCGTACGTGCTCGGCACAGAGTACGAGTTCGACCTGCTCTCGGGCGCGCGCGGCGTGCTGCTCGCCGAGGCGGGCCTGCAGTCGAGCCGCGAGGGCCGCAAGGTCGAGCTGCCGACCCTGTCGCTCGACTGACCGGCCCGAACCACCGAACGGAACTGTCGGATGCCGAAACTCACCCTCCTCTCCGACGCCGGGGCTCTCTCGGCGGTCGAGCTGAGCGAGTCGCCGGGCTACACCAAGCCCGCCGACCCGCTCCGCAGCCGGGTCGCCTACGCCGCCGCACACGTCGTGCCTCAGACCTGGGCAGACAACACCCCCGGCCGGCCGGCTGAGGTCGACTGGGACGCCACGCTCGACTTCCGTCGCGCGGTGTACTCCTGGGGTCTCGGCGTCGCCGACGCCATGGACACGGCCCAGCGCAACATGGGCCTGGACGCGGCCGCGACGCGCGAGCTCATCGCCCGGTCGGCGCAGGTCGCCCGCGAGGAGGGCGGCTCGGTCGTCGTCGGTGTCAATACCGACCACGTCGAGGCAGAGCGGATCTCGGTCGACGAGGTCATCGACGCCTACAAGCAGCAGCTCCACTTCACCGAGGAGCAGGGCGCGGGGCCTGTGCTGATGGCATCGCGCCACCTCGCCCGCGCCGCCGAGTCGGCGGACGACTACCGCCGGGTGTACCGCGAGGTGCTCGGCTCGGCGACGACCCCCGTCGTGCTGCACTGGCTCGGCACCGCGTTCGACCCGGTGCTCGAGGGCTACTTCGGCTCTCCCGACTGGCGCGAGGCGTCGGCGGTGCTGCTCGAGATCATCGAGGAGAACGTCGAGAAGGTCGCGGGCGTGAAGATGAGCCTGCTGGATGCCGCGTCCGAGGTGTCGGTGCGCGAGCGCCTCCCCGAGGGTGTGCGCATGTTCACCGGCGACGACTTCAACTACGTCGGACTCATCGGCGGCGCCGACGTGCCCGACGCCCGGCAGCCGGAGCGCGACGCGAACAGCCCGCGCCAGCACTCCGACGCCCTGCTCGGCGCGTTCGCCGCGATCACGCCGGTCGCCTCGGCGGCCATCCAGGCGCTCGACGCCGGCGACCCCGCGCGGTACCTCGAGATCCTCGAGCCGACCGAGGAGCTCAGCCGCCAGGTGTTCGCCGCGCCGACGTTCTACTACAAGACCGGTGTCGCCTTCCTCTCCTGGCTCAACGGCCACCAGCCGGCGTTCCAGATGGTGGGCGGACTGCACTCGGCACGGAGCCTCCCCCACCTGTCGAGCATCGTCGAGCTGGCGAACTCCTCGCTCGCGCTCGAGCGGCCGGAGCTCGCGATGATCCGCTGGCACGGCATGCTGCGCCACAACGGCATCGACGTACCAGGCGTGCTCGCATGACCGCCACCGAGGCATCCGTGTCCCGAAATCTCGCCCTCGTGTCCCGATTTCAGTTGGTCGGCGGCATTGTGAGCGAGCGAAATCGGGACATGAGGGAAGGGAACGCGCGATGACCGCTGTCGATCCGCGCCTGTCGATCAACCAGGCCACCATCAAGCACGCCGATCTCGCGACCGCACTGCGCGTGACGGCTGAGGCGGGTGTCGAGGCGATCGGCCTCTGGCGCGAGCCTGTGCAGGAGGTCGGCCTCGCGACCGCCGCGAAGATGCTCGCCGACTCGGGCCTGCGCTTCACGACGCACTGCCGCTCCGGCTTCTTCACGATGCCCGAGGGCCCGGCGCGCCGCGCGTCGATCGACGACAACCGCGTCGCGATCGAAGAGGCAGCGACCCTCGCCGCTGCGGGCGCCGAGGGGTCGACCGCGATCCTCGTGCTCGTCGCGGGAGGCCTGCCCGAAGGGTCTCGCGACCTGGTCGGCGCTCGTGAGCGGGTGCGCGACGCGATCGGCGAACTGGTTCCGGATGCCGCGGCCGCCGGTGTCACGCTCGCCATCGAGCCGTTGCATCCGATGTACGCGTCCGACCGCTGCGTCGTCTCGACGCTCGGGCAGGCGCTCGACATCGCCGCGGACTTCGACCCGGCCGTCGTCGGCGCCACCGTCGACACCTTCCACATCTGGTGGGACCCCGACGTCCTGGCCTCCATCGAGCGCGCGGGCCGCGAGGGCCGCATCGCGACGTATCAGGTGTGCGACTGGAAGACGCCGCTCGCGGCCGATGTGCTGCTCAGCCGTCACTACCCCGGCGACGGCGTCATCGACTTCGGCTCGCTCACCCGTGCGGTCGAGGCGACGGGCTACGACCGCGACATCGAGGTCGAGATCTTCAACGAGGAGATCTGGGCCACCGACCCGCTCGTCGCCGTGCAGCGCACGGCCGCCGGGTTCGCGGCATCCGTCTCGCCCCACCTCCGCGCCCGCGTCGCGAGCTGAACGCTCGGGCATGAGCACGGGAGCGCTCGCGGGATACGCCGACTGGCCGGCGTACTTCGCGGGCGCTTCGGCGTTCGTGCCGGTCGGTCTCGACGGACGCCGGAACGCCGGCGCCGGCGAGGACGGCACCGCTTCGCCAGGGAACGACGGCGCGACCGGCACGGTCGCCGACGCCCGCCGCGCCCTCGTCGACGTGCTGGGCGTGCGCGCGGCGACCGCCGCCGACCTGAGGGTCGACCGCGAGTGGGTCGCCGACGGCGTGCGCGGCCGCGAGCTGAGCTGGTGGCTCGGCTTCGGCCCGCGGACGCGGGCCTACGTGCTCGAACCCGCCGACCACGACGGCGATCTCCCCGGCGTGCTCGCCCTCCACGCGCACGGCGGCGTGCGTTCGACCGGGGCCGAACAGCTCGTCGACACGGGGCGCGCGCCCAGCCCCTCGGCGGCCCGCATGCGCGCCCGCTGCTACGCGGGACGCACTCCCGCCAACGACCTCGCCCGCGACGGCTTCGTGGTGCTGGTGCCCGACGCGTTCTCGTGGGCCAGTCGCGCGTTCGACCTGTCGTCGCCGCCGGAGGTGCTGGCGCGCCTGGGTGCGGCGCTCGACGCCCTGCACCGCGAACGCCACGAGACGCTCTCTGCCGATGAGCGCTTCGATGAGCTGTCGTCGCTGCACGAGTACGGCATCGCGAAGGCGGCGGGCGCGCTCGGCACGACCTTCGCCGGCGCCGTCGCGACCGACGATCTGGCGGCGCTGGACGTGCTGGCGGACTGGCCGGGCGTCGATGCCGGACGCCTCGGAGCGATGGGATTCTCGGGCGGCGGCGGCCGGGCGCTGTTCGTGGGGGCGCTCGACGGCCGGGTCGCGGCATCCGTCGTCGCGGGCATGATGGCGGCCTCTGCGTCGCTCGTGCCCGACTACCTCGACACCCACTCGTGGCTGCTGCACAGCCCAGGCCTCGCGGCGCGCTTCGACCTGCCCGACGTCGCGGCGCTGGGCCGCCGGGTGCTCGTGCAGTACGGCGAGCGCGACGAGCTCTTCCCTCGGCAGGGGATGACGGATGCCGACACCCGGCTCCGCACCCTGCTCGGTGCCCGCTACACCGGCGCCTGGCACGACGCCGCGCACGAGTTCACCGCCGCGATGCAGGACGAGGCCCGGGCGTTCCTGACGCAGGCGCTCATCCGACCCGCGCACGGCGATACCGCAGCGTGACGATCTCGAAGGGGCGGAGTTCGAACGCGACGGACGAGGGCTCCGACGCTCCGACCGGAGGGTCCAGCGGGCGCTCGAGCAGGTCGGTGCGCTGCACGCCCGCGACGGGGAACGAGGCGCGGACCGTCGCCCGCCGTCGACCCCCGGACGCCTCGTAGAGACGCACGACGACGTCTCCGCTGCGATCATCGGCGAGCTTCACCGCCTCGATGAGCACATGCGGGTCGGTGCAGGTGACGAGCGCCTCGGCCGGCCGGGATGACCGCACCGGACGCAGCGGATGAGCGAGGCGCAGGCCCTCCTCGCACGCGTCGGCGATATTGGCCGTCGGGCGCAGCGAGAACCGCACCCGATGCCTTCCGCGGTCGGCATCGGGATCCGGAAAGCGGGGGCCTCTGATGACCGACATCCCGATCATCGTCGTCGTGCCGCCGTCCGTCCTCGTCCGCCGCTGCACCGAATGCCCGTGCGTGGAGTCATTGGCGATGGCGACGCCGTAACCCGGCTCGCCGACGTGGATCCAGCGCTGTCCGGAGACCTCGAACCGCGCGGCATCCCACGAGGTGTTCGCGTGAGTGGGCCGCGCAAGGTGACCGAACTGGGTTTCGCTCCGGGTCTCCTCGGCATGGACGTCCAGCGGGAACATCAGCTTCAGCAGGCGCCCGCGGTGCTGCCAGTCCACGTCGAGGGCGATGTCGACTGCCGCCCGTCCGGGTGCCAGTGTCAGCTCCTCCGTGACGGAGGAGGACCCGAATCGCCTGACGCATCTCACCACGACCGCGCCGTCCTCCGTGACGACGCCGAGCTGCTCGAGCTCGGTGAGGTCGACGGCGTGACGGAGGTCGTCGCGCTCGATGTCCCAGGCGTCCCACTTGCCAGGCGCATCCCGGTGCAGCCTCAGCAGGGCGGCCGCCTCGCCGGCGGGGATCGCCTCGCGCCCGTCCGGCCCCTGCAGCGACACCAGCAGTCCCCGCCTGTCGACCACCGCCCGGACGATGCCGTTCGTGAGCACCCACCCGTCGGCGGTCTCCTCGAACCGTGCGGCTCCGGCCGGGTCAGCTGGTGCGGCTACCGCGTGCGGGGGCACACCGGCGAGCCACACCGCAGTGGCATTCGCGTACAGCAGCGGCCCGTCCTCACCGGCGACGCGCAGAGCATCGAGGCTCACCGCGACCATGCCCTCGAGCTCTCGCACGATGGCCGTGTGGTCGGCCTCGGCTTCACGATGCACCCACGAGATCGAACTGCCGGGCAGGATGTCGTGGAACTGCAGCATCAGCACCCGCTTCCACAGGCGGTCGAGCGCGTCGTAGGGATAGCCGGTCCCCGCCTGAACGGCGGCGGTGGTCGCCCACAGCTCCGCCTCATGGAGCAGCTCCTCGCATCGGCGGTTGCCCTGCTTCGTGCGCAACTGACTCGTCAGGGTGCCGCGGTGGAGCTCGAGGTACATCTCGCCGCGCCAGACCGGGAGCTCGTCCACCTCCTGAATAGCAGCGGTGTAGAAGTCGCCGGGACTTCCGAGGCGCACGCGGGGAGAGCCCTCCAGGTCCGCCTGCCGGCGGGCAGCCGCGAGCATCTCGCGTGTGGGCCCACCGCCACCGTCGCCCCAGCCGAACGGCGCGAGCGAGACCGTGCCCGCGTCGTGGTCACGATAAGTGCGCTCGGCGTGTGCCAGTTCCGCCGCGGACAGCTCGGCGTTGTAGGTCTCGATCGGCGGGAAGTGCGCGAAGATCCGAGTGCCGTCGATGCCCTCCCAGGCGAGGGTGTGGTGCGGCATGGCGTTGGTCTGGTTCCACGAGATCTTCTGCGTCATGAACCAGTCGACGCCGGCGAGCTTCATGATCTGCGGGAGCGCTGCCGAGTAGCCGAACGTGTCGGGCAGCCATACCTCACGCGTCTCGAGGCCGAACTCCTCGAGGAAGAAGCGCTTGCCGTGCACGAGCTGCCGCACCGTGGCTTCGCTTCCGGGCATGTTCGTGTCGGGCTCGACCCACTGGCTGCCGACAGGCACGAACTGCCCCGACGCCACCTTCTCGCGAATGCGTGCGAACAGCCCCGGGTACGACTCCTTGACCCACGCGAGCTGCTGCGCCGAAGAGCACGCGAAGCGGAAGTCCGGATGCTCGTCCATCAGTGCGAGCGCGTTCGAGAACGTTCTCGCGCATTTGCGGACGGTCTCGCGCACCGGCCACAGCCACGCGGTGTCGATGTGCGCATGACCGGTCGCGAGCACCGTGTGGGCGCTGGCCGCGGCCGGGGCCGCCAGCGCCGGCGCGAGGGCGCGTCGGGCGACGAGCACGGTGCCGCTCACGTCATCCGGATCGATCGCGTCCATCATCCGGTCGAGCGCGCTCCACAGCTGGAGGGCGCGCGGACCGTCCGCCGGCAGCTGCTCCGCGAGCCCGCGGACGACCTCGATGTCCTGCAGAAGCTCCCACACGCCGACGTCGACGAGCGCGATCTCCAGCCGGCGGAGCCGGTACAGCGGCTCGACGCCGGCCGTCGCCCTGTCGCCGAGGCGCGTCGATCGCCAGTGCGATTCCGGCGGGATGCCGGGGTTCCCCGCGAGCTCGAGGAAGTAGTCGATCTCTGCACCCACGACCGGCAGATGCGAGTTCCGGGGGGACACCGCCTTCACGACGGTGCCGTCGGGCCGGAAGGCGAGACCCTCCGCCTGGAACCCCGGCATGAGCCCGTCGAAGCCCAGATCGACGACGACCTCGGGGCGATGCCGGGCGTCCCGTGGCCACTCGCCCGGCAGGGTGCCACGCACGCGCAGCCACAGGGTGCTCCATGGTCGCCCCCACGGCTCCCCGACCGCGAACGGTGCGTACCGCTGACACGCCGCGTCGGCGAACGGGACGGGCTCTCCCGGCGCCTCCCACGCGAGGATCTCGAGCGGCGCGGTCCGCGTGTGGACGGCCGCCGTCAACGACTCGCCGACCAGCCTGTCGAGCCGATCGGCCACGCGGTCCGGCTCCGTCCGCCACCCCCCACGCCTCATCGCGTGACCGCAGCCGGCACGACGACGCGGTGGCCGAACGCGAAGAGCGGATCCACGGTGTCATGCGGCACGTCTTCGCGCGATCGACGCACCGCCTCCATCGAGCGCGGAATCTCGAACGGCAGGCTGCCCCGAGGGTGGATGACGCCGGTGAGCGCCGCGACGAACGCCTCGTCGCCGGTGCCGAAGCTCGCCGTGAGAACGCGTGCGATCCGGGCCAGGGGCTCGAGGATCGCCGGGCGCTCCAGCGACACGTCGATCACCAGGGGCACCTCGGCGGCGATGGCGGCGAGTCGCGCGACCAGTCCCGGGCGGAACTCCAGCGACCCTTGATGGAACAGCGATTCGAACAGCAGATCGTCGCGCGGCTCGTACGGTGCGGCAAGTCGCACCACAGCGATGTCGGCATCCCCCGGATGGTCGACGACGGTTCCGAGCGCCGCCGCCGCCGAGTGCGACAACCCCTCGACATAGACGCGCGCGTCCGCCGAGAGGGGCAGCATCCACCCTTCGTCCTGAAGGACGGCGAGCGATTCGCCCTGCGCCCGGAATCCGAGCGCGCGGAAGTCGGCGTTGCCGACGATCCGCTCGGCCTCGTCTTCGTCCACGAAGGGATCGTCGAACAGCCCGAGGCGGAACTTGAGCTCGAGGATCCGACGGGCAGACTCATCGATGCGCGCCTCCGGCACGCGACCGTCGCGGACGAGCTCGCACAGGATCTCGACGCATTCCTCGCCGCCGAACTGGTCGCATCCGGCATCCAGGATCGCCAGCATCCGCTCGGCCGGGCTGAGATGCTCGACGCCCCACGCCTTCGCGGGCAGCACCTGCCCGTGGGCGACGTTGTCGTTGACCAGCTCCCAGTCGGTCACCACAAGACCGTCGAACCCGAGCTGCTCGCGCAGCAGACCGGTGACGATGCGACGGTTGAAGCCGAAGCCGACCGCCGGCACCGGCCGGCCGTCGAGCTCGAGACCGACCGGCATGCCGTAGTACGGCATCATTCCCGCGGTGCCGCACGCCACGGCCGCGCGGAAGGGCGCGAGGTGCAGGTCGAACGCACCGCCGGGGTAGACCTGCTCCCGTCCGTAGGGGAAGTGCGCGTCCTCGCCGTCCTGCTGGGGGCCCGCTCCGGGAAAGTGCTTGGTCACGCATGCCACAGATGACTCACTGATCTCGGTCCCCTGGAACCCCTCGATGTAGGCGCTGAGCGCCCGCGTGGTCCGTTCCGGATCGGCCCCGAACGTGTGCAGCTGTCGCCCCCAGCGCGGCTCGGTGGCGAGATCAACCTGCGGATGAAGCGCCATCCGGATGCCGACGGCGAGGTACTCCCGGCGTGCGATGTCGGCGAACGCCCGGATGTCGTCGTCGTCGAGTCCGGCGAGACCGAGCGGCTCCGGCCACTGGGAGAAGGCGCCGGCGGTGAAGGACGTGCCGGCATTCTCGACGAACGCGTGACGCGGGTCGGTGCTGATCGTGATCGGGATGCCGTGGGGCGTCTGCTCCGCGAGCCGCTGGAGGGCGTTCGCCCACCGTGCGGCATCCCGGCCCGCTCCCAGGGCGTGGACGTTGAAATGGTTGAGATGCTTCTCAAGCACGACGGTGCGCGTCGAGGACTTGCTCAATGCGCCCGGGGCATCCAGGAGCGTCCCGTTCGGTCCGCTCTCGATGACCGTGTGGAACATCAGTCCCACCTTCTCCTCGATCGAGAGACGGCCGAGGAGGTCGGCCGTCCGTGCGACCGGATCGAGCCGAGGGTCTTCGTACGGATCCAGCACGCCGTTTCCGTTGAGGTCTCGCCAGGGGGTCGCTGCGGGGATCGGGGTGGTCGTGGGGACGGGCGCGGGCACGGGCACGGAGGTCCTTTCTGCGGGTGCGAGGGGCAGCACGGGCCTCAGCCCTTGAGACCGGTGAAGCCGATCCCCCGGACGATGGACCGCTGGAAGATCAGGAAGATGATGATGGGCGGGATGCTGGCGATGAGCAGCCCGGAGATCAGATACGCGGGGTTCGTCGCCTGCGCCAAGCGAGGCAGCGCGACCGCCAAGGGCTGGGTTTCGGGATCCGTCAGGACGATCAGCGGCCAGAGGAACTCCTTCCATGCCGACATGATCGACAACAGCGAGACCACGGCGATGATCGGCCGTGACATCGGCAGGACGATGCGCCAGAAGACGGTGAACCAGCCGGCGCCGTCGATCTGCGCGGCCTCGAAGAGCTCCCGCGGGATCTCCTCGAAGAACTGCTTGACGAGAAGGATCGTGAACGCGTTCGCTCCTGCGGGGAGCCAGACCGCCCAGGGTGTATCGGTGATGCCGAAGCCGAGGAGCGGGAGGTCGAGCACCGTCAGGTACAGCGCGATGAGCGTGACGGTGGCCGGCACGAACAGGGTGACCAGGAAGGCGCCGTAGACGAACCGGCCGTACCAGGGCCGGATCACCGCGAGGGCGAACCCGGCGGTGGTCGACACGACGAGCTGGACGACCCACGAGCCGAGCACGAGCACCACGGTGTTGCCGAGGTACTGGCCGATGTCGAGCAGGTTCCATGCCGTGGGGATGTTCTCCCACAGCGCCGGCTCGGGAATGAGGCTCAGCGGCCGATTCACCAGGTCGCTGGTCGTGGAGATCGCCGCGCGCAGCATCCACACCAGCGGGATCGCCCCGAAGCCGATCAGCCCGGCGAACAAGAGGATGTGCACCAGTCGCCATCCGGTCCCGACTGCGGGGCGGCGCCAGTCATGGGCTGAGAGGATGCCGCGGTCGCTGGGCTCGGCGCGTTGCCGGCGCCGGCGGGCGGTGAGGGTCGGCGCGGTCATCGGGTGCTCCAGGATCGGGTGAGGCGAAGGTAGAGGGCCGACACGAGCACCAGGACGATCGCCAGCAGGACGCTCAATGCGGTCGCGACGCCGTAATTGCCGAACAGGAACGCGTAGCGGTAGATCATGAGCATCACCGTCACGGTGGCGTTCGCCGGTCCGCCGTCGGTCATGACGTAGGGCTCCGTGAACACCTGGATGGCGCCGATGATCTGCAGCAGAAGCAGGATCAGGATGACGCCGCGCATCTGCGGCAGGGTGACGTGCCAGACCCGCCGCCATACCGATGCGCCGTCGAGCTCCGCAGCTTCGTAGAGCTCGGTGCTCACGCCGGTGAGGGCGGCGAGATAGATGAGGATGGCGGTGCCGGCGCCCGACCACGTCGCGACGATGACCAGGCTCGGCATCGCAAGTTCGGCGGATTGCAGCCACGGCAGCGGCCCGAGTCCGACCACCGCGAGGAGGCTGTTGGCGACGCCCGACTCTCCGGGTGCGAAGAACACCTTGAACAACAACACGGCCACGACCGGCGGGATGACGACGGGAAGGTAGGCCAGCACGCGCGCCACCGTGCCGCCACGGCGCAGCTCCGACATGAGCACGGCGCAGAGGAGCGGGATCGGCAGCCCGATCGCCAGCGAGAGCACGGTGAACCACAGGGTGTTCAGCGCAGCCTTGGGCAGAAGAGGGTCGGCGAACAGGGCCTCGAAGTTGCGCCAGCCGACCCACTCGGCGGGGGTGACGAGATTGGTCTGCTGGAATGCCAGCAGCACGCTCTGCGCTATCGGCCACCACGCGAAGTAGGCGAACACGACGAGCGCCGGCAGCAGGAAGATCAGCCCGGCCCAGGCTGCGCGGTGACGCATGGACATCGTGCGGCGCGGTGGCCGGCGCGCCGGGCGGCCCGCCTGGGCGGCACGGTGCGTGACCGTGCCGCCCAGGCGCTCGGGAGCGACCGTCATTGCGCGTGCTGGGCGAGGATCGTCTCGACCCGGCTCTCAGCGTCGGAGAGAAGGGCGTCGATGTCCGCGTTCGGATCCGTGAGGACCGCCTGGACCACCGGGTCGAGCGCCGCGTAGATCTCCTGCGACGCCACCACCGGCTCGGGAACGTACTCGAACTCCGAGAGCGACGCGACGTACGGTGCGAAGTTCTCGACGGGGACATTCACGAACTCATCGATCGCGTCCCGATAGGCCGCATAGGTCTCGTCACTGAAGATCGGCAGCACGGGTACGCCGACGGGCAACCCGTCGGCAGCCGACGCCTCTGCGGTCTCGGCGGCCACATCGAAGTCGTAGTTCGGGCGGAGTGCCCGGAACACGATCCACTTCACAGCGGCCTCCTTCTCAGCCTGGGTCGCGGTGGCGCTCACCATGAGCACCGTGGCACCGGCGAGAGTGGCATCCGCGCCGCCCTGCGGCATGGGCCCGGCTCCGAACGCGTCCGGATCCCCGCCCTGCGCGATGTAGTTGGGGTACACGTCCGGCGGCGCGGACACCCACATGCCGACGTTCCCCGCCGTGAAGTCGGCGACGAGATCCTCCTGCTTGCCCAGGACGTTGTCTCCGAGCGAGTCATCCTGCCACCGCATCTGCTTCCACTGCTCCAGCACGTCGCGTGCGGGATCGTCATCGAAAGACGCCGACCACGTGCCATCCGCGGCCTGCTCGATCATCGAGCCGCCGTTGGTGTACGTGTAGCCAGTCAGGTGCCAGCCCCCGCTGTTGTTGGTGCTGATCTCGCCGAAGCCGGTCTTGCCGGTCTTCTCAGAGATCTGCGCGGCGTACTCGCGCACTTCGTCCCACGTGGTCGGCGGGGAATCCGGGTCCAGTCCCGCCTGCTCGAAGAGATCACGGTTGTAGACGAGGCCGAACGCATAGCTCTTCTCGGGGATGCCGTAGACGGCGCCGTCCCGCTCGAGGAACTGCATCACCCGGGGGTTCAGCTCGTCGAAGCCCTCGATCTCGTCGGTGACGTCTGCCAGATCCGCGACCTGCCCGCGTTCGATGAGCGCGGGGGGCTCGGTGAGGGGCACACGAAGCAGCGTCGGCGCACTGCCGCCCGCGAGCCGTGTGGCGAAGGTCTTCGCATCCCACGGCACATCGGACGCTTCGATGGTGATGTGCGGGTTCGCCTCTTGGAACTCCTCGACCTGGCGCTCGAAGAGCGCGAGCGCCGCGGTGTTCGTCGCCGCCGGCTTGCCCATGATCGTGATCGTCACGTCTTCGGGCTCACCGGCCGTGGTCGGATCGGGGTTGCCGCCCGACGTGCTGCTGCAGGCCGCTGTGCCTGCGAGCAGCGGAACAGTGATGAGCGCGGCGAGGAGCCGGCGCGTTCGCTGGTGCATGTTTCCTCCGATAGGGACAGGTGCGGCGGTGCCGCGGTTTCGCGGACGGCGGGATCAGAGGATCCGGTCACACTCCGTCGTGCGTCGTGGCCAGTATGTGGGCTGACTTTGCGTTACGCAAGCATTTTTTACATTTTCTTAACTCGAACTTTATAACTTGTGAAGTATGGGCCGATTGTGATGTGATCTCGGCATGGCACCGATGTCCCCCAGCCGCCCCGCAGCGCTCGTTGCGATGGGCGCCTCCGCATTCGCGGACCTTTTCGACGCCCCGCGGCTGGCGGCGCTGCGCGAGCTCTCGCGGATCGACGACCCTGTCCGCGTCGACGACCTGACATCGTCGGACGTGCTCGCCCGCCTGCGCGACGTCGAAGTGCTCATCACCGGGTGGGGCGGGCCCCGACTCGGACCGATGCTGCTGGCGACCGCTCCGCACCTCCGCGCGGTCCTGCACGCCGGAGGATCCGTGAAGGGTCAAATCAGCCAGGCCATCTGGGACGCCGGCGTGCTGGTCACCAGCGCTGCGGACGCGAATGCGATACCGGTGGCGGAGTACACGGTGGCGACGATCCTGCTGGAGGCCAAGCGGGTTCCGGCATACATCGACGGCTATGCCCGCACGCGCGATGTCGCGGGTGCGTGGCGACATGACCTTCCACCCGCCCTGGGCTTCGGAGGCACGGTCGGCATCGTGGGGCTCTCGCGCGTGGGACGGCGCGTGGCCGAGCTGCTGCGCCCCTTCGATTTCCGGGTGCTCGCCGCAGACCCCCTGCAAGATGCGCGGGGTGCCGCGCTCGTGGGCGCGCAGCTCATCGGGCTGGACGATCTCATGGCGCAGAGCGACATCGTGACGATCCACGCACCCGAGCTCCCCGAGACGCGGCACCTCATCGATGCACGGCGTCTGGCCCTGCTGCGGCACGACAGCGTCCTCATCAACACGGCGCGCGGCTCCCTCGTCGACGCGGAGGCGCTCATGGCCCGCTGTCGGGAGGGCACGCTGCGTGCCATCCTCGACGTCACCGAGCCGGAGCCGCTCCCTGCCGACTCGCCGCTCTTCACGACCCCCGGCGTCGTGCTCACGCCGCACATCGCGGGCGCCATGCATGCCGAGACCCACCGGCTCGCCGATGCCGTGCTGGAGGAGCTGCGGCGGATCAACGAATCCCAGCCACCGCTTCACCGTGTCGACCGACGGAGCCTCAGCCACATCGCATGATCGATCTTGAGCGATCTCGAGAATCCTGTGAGTTCTCGTGAGGAACGTTAGTCTGAGCGTGGCTATGGCGACGGGAGGGGCGACATGCTCGCAGCGGAACGACGCGCGCGCATCCTCGAGCTCGCGCAACAGGACGGCGCCGTCAGCATCTCGCGGCTGACGGCGGACCTCGGCGTCTCGCACGTGACGGTGCGGCGGGATCTCGACACCCTCGTCGCCGAAAAGGCCCTCGACAAAGTGCGTGGCGGAGCGATGCTCCCGGCCGGACATGCCACACCGCCCCGCACATCGTCGGTGACGATCGGCGTCGTCGTCCCGACGTCGTACTACTACCGCTATGTCGTCGACGGCATCGGCGATGCTCTCGAAGGGGTCGGCGAGTTCAAGCTGGTGATCTCGGAGTACGACCTCGAGGTCGAGTATCGGCTGATCGAGGAACTGGTGGAGGCAGGCGTCGACGGGCTGCTGTGGGTTCCGACGGTGTCGGAGCTCGAGGAAGCTCCGGAGTTCGCCGCCTTCACGTCCGCGCTGAGCGTCCCCGTCGTGTTCGTCGAACGCGAGACTCCGGGCGGCGGGCTCGCGATCGTCTCCTCGGTCCGTTCGGCGCACGAGCGCGGCGTCGTCAGCGCGCTCCGGCACCTGTGCGAACTCGGCCATCGCCGGCTCGTCATGGTCAGCCGCGGCAGTTCGCAGAGCGCCGAGTTCGTGAGACGCGGCTGGCGCGATGCGGTCGAGCGACTGGGGTTCGATCCTGAGAGCGTCATCCTCGGACCGCGGGAGCTGGGAGCCGGCCCGACGTGGGAGCGTGGGAGCGCGGATGTGGTGCTCGACACGGTGGAGAGGCTCGGCGCCACCGCGGTGTTCAGCCACGGCGACGAGAATTCGCTCTTCGGGCTGGTGCAGAATGCCCGCAGCCGCGGACTCTCCGTGCCCGAGAAGCTGTCGATCGTCGCTTACGACGACGACGTGTCGGCGCACGCCGACCCTCCAATCACCGCTGTCGCGCCGGACCGACGCCGGGTGGGGGCACACGCGGTGCGCATGCTGCTGGATCTGATCGACCATGGCACGGCCGAGCCGCCTTTGCAGCTTCAGGTCGATCCCCGGCTGATCGTGCGCGCGTCGACGGCGCCGCCGGCCTGACGCGGCGCCCGCGTGACGGTGCCGGGTTCGCGTCCGCCGTGCTGCCGGACTGACCCCCGGGGAGACGTGGGTGCGGACGCGCTCCGGCCTGCGGTCCGCACCCAGACGGCTCACTCGCCGTCGACCCGGATCACCAGCACCTCGCTGCGCGTCGCACCGGCGGGGTTCGAGAACTCGACGACGTAGCGGTGCTCGCCGGCCGCGCGTCCCTCGAGGGGCACCTCGACACGTTGAGCAGCCGGGCTGGCCGGCACGAGGGACCCGGAGGCGACCTCGACGTCTTTCTCGAACAGGCGCCATGCGCTCGCGTTGGTGCCCCACCACAAGTTCGCGGTGACGGTGAAGGTGCCATCGCCGTCACGGTTGGCGGCCGAGAGACGCGGGACGCCGGGTGCGGCATCCGTCACCTTCACGGTGACCGGCGAGGGACTGGTCACGCCCTGCGAGTTGATCGCTTCGGCGGTGTAGACGTACTCCCCGTTCCCCCGTCCCGCGACGGGCACCACGACGGACTGCGCCGCCGGTCCGGCGGCGGCCAGGTCTGCCGTGTGGATCAGCGCGCCGTTCTCGTAGACCTTGAGCCGAGCCGCGTTCGAGCCCCACCACATGTTCCACCGGAGTTCGAAGTTCCCGTCATGCAGCCCGTGCGCCCATCCGCTCGTCGACGACAGCACGCCGGGAGCCGGCGGAGCCGTCTCGGTGTCGGGCGGGAGCGGGGGTTCCTGGGTCAGGCATTCCTCGTACTCGTCCGGCGTGGGCGACCAGCGGAACCAGTCGAACGCTCCCGTGATCTCCGCGGCGGCGGTCGACCCGCGGAAGGCGAACGGCCCGACGTGCGTGAAGGGCGCATCAGCCACCAGGATCGGACGACCGAACGCCGAGAAGGCTGCGCCGTCGTACGACACCGACGCCGTGATCTGCGTGCCGTCGCTCGTCAGACGCAGCCAGATCTTGGTCGCGCCCGCCACCGCGGGCGGGGAGGAGTCCTGGCGGTTGGATCCGTTGCGGTGGTACACGAACTCGACCGTGCGGCCGGGCGTTGCTCGTCCGAGATCGAACTTGGCGTAGTGGGTGTCGGTCGCGTACAGCAGCAGGCCGGCCTGCTGGAACGGCTGGGTGGGGTCGATCTCGACGGGGGCAGTGAGCTGCCACGGACCTTCCGGAAGCTCCTGCTGGAGCAACGGCGCCGCGGCCACCCCGCCGGCGTACGTCGGGATGACGAGCTTTCCGTCCTCCACCGCGTGACGCGCCGACTGCTCCCTGACGACGCGGTCCCACACATCTCCGATGCCGTCCTTGAACTCATCCGAGCCATCCGCCGCGCACGCCTCGAACACCGGGTTCTCGGGATCGACCGGGAACTCCCCGGGGATCTCCACGACCGGCTCGGCGCCGTCCTTGGCCCACGCGATCGTCGCGCCCAGACGGTCACCCGACTCGTAGAACAAGTACGTCTCGTCCTGATGGGTCACGATCTCGGGCGACGCCACGCGGCCCACATCTGCGCCGAGGCCGCTCGCCTGGTGAAGGATGATCGGCACCTCGCCGACCTCCCGGAGCGTCTTGTCGATCGTGCGCGCGTAGCTCTTGCCGCTCGACGCGTGGTAGACCACGTACAGCTGACCGTTCCACTCCCAGAGATTGCCCGCCGAGACGTTCTGGCCCTCTTCGGCGCCGGGGGCTACGACGTAGTCGGGATCAACGGTCCAGGTGATCCCGTCGACGGACTCGGCGAGGCGGATGCGCCGGATGTTGTCGCGCTCGTTGCCCATGTAGAACATGCCGTACGCGAAGCCCGAGGCGGGGTCGGGGTGCTCGAAGACCCTGGCGTAGCTCGTCTCGGTGACGTTCGGTCCGCCCATGGCATTCGACACCACGATGTCGCCGTACTCGAAATGGATGCCGTCGTCCGACGTCGCGTAGCGGGTGACCGAGTTCTCGCCGTGGAAGTACATGAACATGTTCCCGGCCTCCTCGTTCCAGATCGCGTCCGGACTGGAGGTGTGGCTGACGTCGTAGTGAGGCAGCCACTCGCTCGCGATGATCGGGTTCGACCCGTATTCGATCCACGGGCCCTCGAGGCTGTCGGCGTACATCAGGAGCACACCCGCGGGCGAATCGTGGGGTGCCGTGTACAGGTACCACTCGCCGAGGGGGTTCTCGAAGTGCGCTCCGGCGTGGAAGACGCTCGGGAAGATGTATTCGTTCGTCGGGTTGTAGTCCATCTGGGACTTGTCGGTAATGACGCCCTGGTAGCCGAATGTCGGCCAGCCCTCGGGCGGCGGCGCCAGGGCCGTCGGCGCCACCCCGGTCGCGGCCGCAGGTGCGCTCGGTCCCGCCGGTGCCGCATGCGCGGACGGGGCCACCAGTGCCCCGACCACGAGGGCTGCCGTCGCCGTCGCCAGCGCGGCGACGACGCTCGAGCGGCGTCTCGCGGTTGTTCTCATCCGTATCTCCTTTGATGCGTGTCCCGCTGTCGCCCGTGCCCGCTTTGACACGTCCCTGCGGTCTGTGCGTATACTCGGCGGCATCTGCTAATGCGCATTACCACCGCCGATTCGCTATGCTAATGCGTATAACCCACTTCGGCTAGAGGATTTCTCGCACCGAAGGGCCCAGCAGGTACGGCGAGGACGCCGTCTCACCAGAGGAAGATCGATGACGACACCACCGAGCGCGCATGGGCGCATCACCCAGCGCCGCATCGCCGAGCTCGCCGGCGTCAGCCAGGCGACGGTATCGCTCGTACTGAACGGGAAGGCGGATGCGTCGACGCGCATCCCGGAAGAGACGCGCCGTCGCGTGCTGGACGTCATCAACAGCACGACCTATGTCCCCGATCCCGCCGCCCGGCGGCTGGCCGGCGTAGGGAACAAGATCATCGGAGTGTTCACCTACGAGCCGGCGTTTCCGAGCGCCAGCCTCGACTTCTACGCGGCTCTGCTCACGGGGATCGAGTCCGAGGCCGAGGTGCTCGGCTGCGACCTGCTGCTGTTCACGAGCGCACCGGTCGAGGGTTCCCGGCGTCGCCTGTTCCATGAGAACAACCGTCTGCGACTGGCCGACGGGTGCCTTCTGCTCGGGCAGGAGATGGACACCGAAGAGCTCGAGCGGCTCGTCGCGAGCGGATTCCCCTTCGTGGCCATCGGCCGTCGCGAGGCGGAGGGCGTGCCCTATGTCGCCGCCGACTACGTGACGGGCACAGCGGCGCTCGCCGCTCGTGCCGTCGACCTCGGCCATCGCCGCTTCGCATACGTCCATCCCGACAGCCGAGGCGAGTCGGTGCTCGACCGTCAGCGCGGCTTCCGCGCTGAGCTCGAGCGGAGGGGGATCGCGGCCGACGATGCGACCACGTTCATCGCAAGTGCCGGGGAGGATGCCGCGGCTGACTGGCAGCAGGTGCGCGCCTCGGGTGCGACGGTGCTCTTCGTCGAGAACCCGACGTATGCGATCGGGATGTTTCCGCACATCCTCCGCGACGGCCTCTCGGTTCCCGACGATCTCTCGATCGTCGCGCTGGCCGACCCCTCGCGATCATCCGAGAGCGACCTCGACTTCACGCGACTCAGCCCGCCGCGCACACGACTCGGCTCGGAGGCGCTGGCCCTGCTGTCGCGCATCCTCGATCCGTCCGCCGAGGTCGACGAGTCGGAACTGCGCATCACCCTCGACTGCACAATCACCGACGGAGCCACCCTCGCCCGCCCCCGCACCGCTCAGGAGACCACCCGATGACCGAACTTCGCACCGAGATCCTCGTCGTCGGAGGTGGCCTCGGAGGCGTCGCCGCAGCGCTGGCGGCGCTCGATGCCGGCCGGCAGGTGGTGCTCAGCGAGGAGTACCGGTGGCTCGGCGGACAGCTCACCAGCCAAGCGGTGCCGATGGACGAGCACAGCTGGATCGAGCAGTTCGGAGCCACAGCCCGGTACCGGCGGTTGCGCGACGGCATCCGTGACCACTACCGACGCTGGTATCCCCTGACCGCGCAGGCCCTGGCCGAGCCCACTCTCAACCCCGGGAACGGCATGGTCAGCCGGCTGTGCGCGGAGCCCCGCGCCGGTGTCGCCGTCATCGAGGCGCTGCTTGCCCCGCACCGGGCGGCCGGGCGGCTCACCCTCATCCAGCCCGCGGTCGCCGTCGCCGCCGACGTCGATGACGACCGCGTTCGGGCCGTGACCCTCCGGCGTCTGGACGACGGCTCCGAGGTCGTGGTGGCGGCCGATTACGTCATCGACGCGACAGAGCTCGGCGACCTGCTCCCCCTCACCGGCGCCGAGTATGTCACCGGGTTCGAGGGACGGTCCGATACCGGCGAGCCCAGCGCGCCCGACGAGGCGCAGCCGGGAAACCAGCAGGCCTTCAGCTGGTGCTTCGTCGTCGACCACGTGGACGGGGACCACACCATCGACCGCCCGGCCGAATACGACATGTGGCGCACGCAGCAGCCGTCGTACTGGGGAGCACCGATGCTGTCGCTCACAGGGCCGGACCCCCGCACTCTCGAGACGCTCACGCGCACCTTCACCCCGCACGGAGCCCGACCGGCCGTCCTCGCCGATCAGGGCAAGGACCCGGGCGATCGCGAGCTGTGGACCTTCCGCCGCATCCTCGCGCGCGACAACTTCACGCCGGGCTCGTTCCCCAGCGACCTCGTGCTCGTGAACTGGCCGATGATCGACTACCTCGGCGGCACACTGGTGGACGTCTCGGCCGAGGAGGCAGAACAGCAGAAGTCCAGGGCGCGCCAGCAGTCCCTGTCGATGCTCTACTGGCTGCAGACCGAGGCTCCCCGGCCCGACGGCGGTACGGGGTTCCCCGGACTGCGGCTCCGCGGCGACGTCACCGAGGGTCCTGACGGACTCGCGATGGCCCCGTACATCCGGGAGTCCCGCCGCCTGCTCACGGAGCAGCGCGTGACAGAGCATGACCTCTCGATCGCCCTCCGCGGCCACGGGCGGCCCTTCACGACCCCAGAGTCCATCGGCGTCGGCATGTACCGGATCGATCTTCACCCGACGACCGGCGGAGACAACTACCTCGACGTGGCCAGCGCGCCCTTCGAGATTCCGCTCGGCATCCTGATCCCGCGGCGGCTCGAGAACCTGCTGCCCGCCGGCAAGAACGCCGGCACCACGCACATCACCAACGGCGCGTTCCGGCTCCATCCCGTGGAGTGGAACATCGGCGAAGCCGCCGGGTCGCTCGCCGCCTTCAGCCTGCATCGCACGACCACCCCCCGTGCGGTGCGGAACACTCCTGCGCTCCTGCAGGAGTTCCAGTCCCTGCTCACTGACACCGGCGTCGAGCTCCACTGGCCCGACGTCGCCGGCTACTAGGAGAATCCGAATGAGATCAGCAAAGCCGCTGACCGCCGCCGCCCTGCTCGCGGCGACAGCGTTCGTCGCCACCGCCTGCGCGGGCGGCCCTGCCCCCGATGCAGAACCCGCGGAAGACATCGATCTGCGCATGACCGTGTGGACCTCGAACGAGGATCACCTCTCCCTGTTCGACTCGATCGCCGACGAATACATGGCCGACCACCCGGAGATCGCGTCCATCACCTTCGATCCGCTGCCCTTCGACGACTACACCTCGACGGTCACGACGCAGCTCGCGGGCGGCAACGCACCCGACCTCGCGTGGATCCTCGAGAACTCGGCGCCGGACTTCGTCTCGAGCGGGGCGCTGGTGCCGCTGAACGACGTCCTCGAGTCGACCGAGGGCTACGAGTTCGACGACCTCTCCCCGAGCGCCACCGCGCTGTGGGAGAGCGAGGGCGAGCTGCTCGCCTACCCCTTCAGCACCTCGCCGTTCGTCGTGTTCGCCAACGATGACCTGCTGGCCCAGGCGGGGCAGCAGGCCTCCGCCCAGCTCCTCGCCGACGGCTCGTGGACGTGGGAGGACGTCGATTCCATCGGCGCAGCCGTGCGCGGGGCCACCGGAAAGGCCGGCTTCGTCGTCCGCGACTTCGACTACCTGAACTGGGACTACCTCAGCACCGTCTGGAACGGCTGGGGCGCTGCGCCCTGGACCGAAGACGGTGCGACGTGCACGTTCGCCGACGACGAGATGGTGGAGGCGTTCGAGTTCCTGCACGATGCGGCATTCACGTCGCAGTCCATGCCGGGCCCCGGCACGACGGCGGACTTCTTCGCCGGCGAGGCCGCCTTCACCGTGACGCAGATCTCGCGGGCGAATCTGCTCGAAGAGGGCGGATTCGCCTGGAACCTCCTGCCGCTCCCGGAAGGCCCGGTGGGCGAGTACGCCGTCACCGGCCAGGCGGGTATCGGCGTGATGAGCCAGGGTGAGAACACCCAGGCCGCGGGGGAGTTCCTGGCGTTCTTCACCAACCCCGAGAACGCCGAGAAGCTGGCCGCCTACTTCCCGCCCCCTCGCACGTCGCTGCTGAACGCCGAGACGCTCGCCGCCGCCAACCCCCTCCTGAGCGAGGAGCAGATCGAGTCGGTCGTCGTGCCCGGCATCGAGAACGGCGAGGTGCGCCCCAGCCACACGGACTCGGCCGAGATCGGGCAGCAGGTCCGCGCCTCGCTCGACGACCTGTGGGTGGCGGACGCGGACATTCCCGCCGTCCTCGAGGCGACCTGCTCGGCGATCGATCCCCTCCTGTAGCGGGCGAAGGACGACATGACCGTCACAACGGACGCACTCCCGGGCCGCACCCTGCGGCCCGGGGGTGCCCCCGGCACCGCGCGGCGACCGTGGTTGACATACCAGCGACGCGACGCGCTCACCGGATACCTCTTCATCGCACCGCAGCTCGCCGGCATCGTGCTGTTCGTCCTCGTGCCGCTGGTGCTCGTCTTCTACTACTCGTTCCACGAGTGGAACGTCCTCGCGGGCACCTTCACGTTCGTCGGGCTCGAGAACGTCGAGAAGCTGTTCAGCGATCCCCAGCTCGCGCCGGTGCTGACCGCCACGGGCGTCTTCTCGGTCGGGCTCGTCGTCTTCAATCTGACGCTGGCACTCCTGCTCGCGGTCATGCTCAACCGGCGGTGGCGCGGCATCACCGTCTTCCGCACCATCTTCTTCTCTCCGGTCGTCGTCTCTCTGGTCGCCTGGACGATCGTGTGGGGTTTCCTCCTGCAGGACAACGGCGGCATCAACGGCCTGCTCGCGATGATCGGCATCGACGGACCCAACTGGCTGCGCGAGGGTCCGACGGCGATGCTGAGCGTGATCGTCGTCCAGGTGTTCAAGAACGTCGGCCTCAACATGGTGCTGTTCCTCGCCGCGCTCCAGGGCGTGCCGCGCGAACTGCAGGAGGCTGCACGCGTCGACGGCGCGAACGATCGCCAGATCTTCAGCCGCATCGTGCTTCCTCTCATCTCGCCGACGATCCTGCTCACCCTCATCATCACGATCGTCGGCTCGCTGCAGGTCTACGCGCAGATCGCGGTGCTCACCCAGGGCGGCCCGGGGATCTCCACGACCGTCCTCGTCTACTACCTCGTCCAGCAGGCGTTCGACTTCCACCACTTCGGGTACGGCTCGACGCTCGCGCTCCTGCTGTTCCTGATCGTCGTCGTGCTGACCATCGCCCAGTGGCAGTTGCGCAAGAGATGGGTCTTCTATGAGAACTGACACGGCTCCGACGGCCGAGCCGGCGGCATCCCTCATCCCCAACCTCGATGAACTCGCCGACCGCCCCTCGCGGGCACCCCGGCGGCTGGCGCCGGCCTGGAAGAAGGTGATCTTCTACGGCGCGCTCTGCCTCATCGCCATCCCCTTCGTCTTCCCGACGTGGTGGATGATCACGTCGTCTCTCAAGCCGGTCAACGAGATCTTCGCGTTCCCGCCGTCGCTGTGGCCCGCCGATCCGACCCTCCAGGCCTACGTCGACGCGTTCACCATCCAGCCGTTCGCGAGGCAGTACTTCAACAGCGTCTACATCGCCGTGCTGGTGACGGCCGGCACGATGCTGGTCGCGGCACTCGCCGGCTATGCGTTCGCTCGCATCAAGTTCCCCGGTCAGAACCTGCTGTTCATGGTGGTGCTGGTCGGCCTGCTGATCCCGAGCGAGGTCACGATCGTCCCGCTGTTCCAGATGTTCAACTCGTGGGGCATGGTGAACACCCATTGGCCGCTGCTGCTGGTGACCACGTTCGGCGCACCCAGCGTGCTGGCGACCTTCATCATGCGCCAGTTCTTCCTGACCCTGCCGGTGGAACTGGAAGAAGCAGCCCGCCTGGACGGGCTGGGCCGCTGGTCGATCTGGTGGCGCATCGCGCTCCCCCTCTCGAAGACGGCGCTCGCCGCGGTGGCGATCTTCACCTTCCTGCACGTCTGGAACCTCTACCTCGAGCCCACCGTCTATCTGCTCTCGCCTGAGCTCTTCACCCTTCCGCAGGCGCTCACGCGATACACCGACGCGTACGGCGGCGAGATGTGGAACGTGCAGATGGCTGCCTCGACGATGACGGCGCTCCCGGTGCTCATCGTGTTCGTCTTCGCGCAGAAGCAGTTCGTGGAAGGGCTCGCCCAGACGGGGCTCAAGGGCTGATCACCGCCGCAACCGTGGTGTATCGGCGTCCGCGGCAGACTGCGAACTCCGCATCCCGACGAGCCCCCACCGTCCGCGGCGGGGGCTCGTCGGGCATGCGGTGTCTGCCGGGGCACGAAAGATGGGGACAAGCGCGCCGACTCGTCGGTAAACGCTTGCTCGATAAGCCTGCCGAACCGGACACACAGGGCCTAGACTCTGGCCTGTGAGCGACATCATCGCGCCGACCCGAGGCGCCGCCACCCTGCACGACGTCGCCCGTGAGGCAGGAGTCTCGCTGGCCACGGCGTCGCGCGTCCTCAACGGCTCCACCCGCAAGGTCGCCGAGAGCTACCGGGAGCGCGTAGAGGCCGCGGCCGAGAAGCTCGGCTACTCGGCGAACCTCTCCGCTCAGGCCACGGCGCGCGGCACGTCGGCGATCGTCGCGCTGCTGGTCGCCGACATCGCCGACCCCTACTTCGGCCAGCTCGCCGCGGGCGTCGCACGCGGCGCCGACGAAGCGGGGCTCGTCGTCACGATCGCGATCACCGAGCGCGACCCGCAGCGTGAGGTGAAGCTCGTGCGCGCGCTCCGCGGTCAGCGCCCGCGCGGACTCATCCTGGCCGCCTCCCGTGTCGAAGGACCGGACGCCGTCGGCCTCCAAGGAGAACTCGACGCCTTCGCCAACATGGGCGGCCGCGTCGTCGTGGTCGGGCCGGGCGGCGGCGATGCGCGATCGGTCGCGGTCGACAACCACGGCGGCGCACGTGCACTCGGCGCCGAGCTCGCCGGACTCGGGTACCGCGAGGCGATCGTGGTCGCGGCGTCCGAGGGCATCCGCACCTCCGACGATCGCCTCGCCGGGTTCACGGAGGGCTTCACCGCAGCCGGCGGTGCCATCCGCGACGTGCGACGGTCGGGGTTCACCCGCGATGCGGGCTACCAGGCCGCATCCGACCTCCTCAGCGGCGACGTCCCCGCCGGCACCCTCATCTTCGGCATCAGCGACGTCGTCGCGATCGGCATCACGTCGGCCGTCCGCGATGCCGGACGCCAGGTCGGCGCCGACATCGCCGTCGCCGGCTTCGACGACATCGCCACGGGGCGCGACATCCGTCCCGGCCTCACGACCGTGCGCGTGCCCCTCGAGGATCTCGGATACCGCGCACTGCAGGCGGCGACCGACCCGGAATGGGAGGCCGCCGAGCCGCAGCTGCCGCTCGAGGTCATCGTGCGAGGCAGCACTCCGCCTCGAGACTGACGGCTCCGCCGGTTCACGGGCGAGATCGCCGCGTGCGCCGAACCGCTCAGGAAACGTTCCCCGGTAGGCTGAGCGCGCCGTGCGACCGAAGGAGTCACGGATGCCTCGACCGCCCCGCGCCGACGGAATGACGCGCGTCACGATCGCCGACGTCGCCGCCCGTGCCGGGGTCTCGCTGTCCACGGTCTCTCGCGCGCTGAACGGCAACCCGACCGTGGATCCGGAACTTGCCGAGCGGGTGAAGGATGCCGCGGCCGCCCTGGACTACACCGCGAGCCCTGTCGCCCGCAGCCTCGTGCTCGGCCGCACGCAGACCGTCGCGGTCATCGTGCCCGACCTCGGCAACCCGACGTTCCAGGCGATCCTGCGCGGGCTGAGCCGGGCCGCGGCGGCCGACGACTACCACGTGCTCGTCGCCGACTCCGCCGAGTCGGTCGAGGAGGAGCGCGTGCTCGCCGGCGCGACCCGGCGGCGCACCGACGGGGTCATCCTGTGCTCCCCGCGCCTGCCGCAGGACGAGCTCGACCGGCTCGTCGGCGGGCTGCGACCCGTCGTCCTCATCAACCGCACGTCCGGCGAGGTGCCGTCGGTGCGCGCCGATTACGGCGGCGCCCTGGCCGACGAACTCACCCACCTCCACGGCCTCGGCCACCGGCGCATCGTGTTCCTGGCGGGCGCGCCGCGCAGTGTCGCGAACGCCGCCCGGCTCGAGGCGATCGCCGCGTTCGTCGCTGCTCACCCCGACACCGAGATCTCGGAGATCCCCTGCGGCGTCGACTTCGAAGCCGGTGCCGCTGCCGGCGCCGCCGTGCTCGCATCCGGCGCCACGGCTGCGGTCGCCTTCAACGATCTGGTGGCGATGGGCCTTCTCAGCGCCGTGCAGGCCAGCGGATGCCGCGTCCCCGGCGATCTCTCCATCGTCGGCTTCGACGACATCCCGTTCGCGCAGTACACGACTCCCCCGCTCACCACGGCCGCGGTTCCCGCCGCCGAGCTCGGTGCCCGGGCCTGGGAGCGGATGCGCGAGCTGCTCGAGGGCGCCGAGCCGGGGCATCCGCTCACCGTCCTGCCGAAGCTGACGGTCCGCGGCTCGAGCGGCCCTGCCGGGGCACGCGCCACGTCCGCCGGCGGCTAGGGATCGATCAAGACGGGCTCGTCCGGACACCTGTTCCGGGCACCACGTCGCCGCGGCGTGGTAGTCTGAGAAAACGTTTCCTGAAGGAGTGAGATGAGCCACCGCCGGTACGCCCTCGTCGGTGCGGGACACCGCGCCCAGATGTACGTCGACGCCATCATCGGGCGGTACTCGGACGACGCTGTGCTCGTCGCGATCTGCGAGCCGAACCCGGTCCGCGCGCAGTACTACGTCGACCGCGTCGTCGAGGCGGGCTTCCCGGCGCCGACGGTGTACGGGCCCGACGACCTCGAGGCGATGGTCAGCGCCGAGCGCGTCGACCGCGTGGTGATCTGTGCGCGCGACGACCTGCACGCGCCCCTGATCGTGCGGGCACTGGATGCCGGAGCCGACGTCGTCGTCGAGAAGCCGCTGACCATCGACGGGCCGTCGGCCGCCGCCATCGAGGACGCCATCGACCGCACCGGCCGCGAGGTCGTCATCACCTTCAACTACCGGTATTCGCCGCGCAACTCGGCGCTCCGGCAGGTCATCCAGGACGGCACCATCGGCGACGTCACGAGCGTGGACTTCTCGTGGGTGCTCGACACCAAGCACGGCGCCGACTACTTCCGCCGCTGGCACCGCGAGAAGGAGCACTCGGGCGGCCTGCTGGTGCACAAGGCCAGCCACCACTTCGACCTGGTCAACTGGTGGATCCGCTCGGCACCGCGCCGCGTCTTCGCCTCGGGTGGGCTGCGCTTCTACGGCGCCGGCAACGCCACGGCACGCGGCATCCATGGCCGACCCGCCCGTGGCACCCACGACGGGAGCGATGCCTTCGAACTCGACCTGCGCTCCGACGAGCGCCTCAAGGCGCTGTACCTCGACGCGGAGCAGCACGACGGCTACCTGCGCGACCGCGACGTGTTCGGCGAGGGCATCACGATCGAAGACAACCTCGCCCTCGTCGTCGACTACGCCTCCGGCGCGACCCTGTCGTACTCGCTGAACGCGCACTCGCCCTGGGAGGGCTACCGCGTCGCTGTCAACGGCACGCTCGGGCGCGCCGAGCTCGAGGTGGTCGAGCGCGGCGCCGTGCTCGCCGACGAGGGACTGCACCCGGTGCTCGACCCGTCGGCCGTCGACGCCGGATCGTCGGGGTCGCTGCGCCCCGAGGGCGAGCGACTGATCGTGCAGAAGCACTGGGAGGCCGCCTACGAGGTGCCCATCGTCGCCGCGGGAGAAGGCGGTCACGGCGGCGGCGACGACCTGCTCCTCGCCGATGTGTTCGAAGGCCCCGGCGACGACCCGCTCGCCCGCCCCGCCGACTGGCGTGACGGCGTGCGCTCCATCGCCGTCGGCATCGCCGGCAACCGCTCCCTCGAGACCGGCCTGCCGGTGCAGGTGGCCGAGCTCGGCATCCGCTTCCTCGCCGCCGACGGCGCTCCCGCCGTCGCCGTCCGCGCATGAGCCGCATCGCCGTCACCGGCGGCGCCGGACGCCTCGGTCGCAGCCTCGTCGCCGGACTGGCCGGCGCCGGCCACGAGCTGGTGTCGCTCGACCGGGCCGTCTCCGAGGCCGCCGAGCTGGCGAACGTCGAGCAGGTCGCCGTGGATCTGACGGATCCGGATGCCGCGTCCCGCGCGATC
>NZ_MWLP01000032.1:0-37066 GCF_010634885.1 Microbacterium sp. B35-04
GCGCGATCGTCGACGTCGACCCGTTCACGGCGGGTGCCGAGTCGCTGCTCACGGCCCGCGTCGTGCGCACCGTCGTCGCGGGAGAGATCGCCTACGACGCCGGCGGGCTCTGAAGCTATCCGGTTGCCGGCGGGTGCGCGGCGAGCCACTCGCCGGCCACCCGCTTCGTGACCTTCAGCAGCCACGCGTCGGTGATCACCTCGCGCAGGTGCTCGAGATCGATCGCGTCGAGACGCACGAGGACGGCCGGGTAGCCGTCGAAGTGCGGGATCGTGAAGAACACGTCGGGGAAGCTCTCGAGCAGCGCCTCCTTCACCTGCTGGCCGTCGGTGCGCACCCCGATGACGTCGCCCGGCGGCCAGTCGCGACCCAGGGCGGCGAGCTGTTCCAGGTCGCGGCCGCTCGGTCCGCGCTGCCACGCGAACGGGCCTCCGGTGGTGCGCCAGCTCGCGCCGCCGCGGTGCCCGTCGACGCGCTCGACCGCTCCGGGGAACCCGAGAGCGATGGCGCGGACGTCATCGAGAGTCGCCATGCCTCCATCCTGGGACGGAACGTCGTCTCAGGCGAGTCCCGCGCGCTGTCGTCCGGTTCACGGAGGACGGTAGGGTACGGAAGAACAGGTCTACCGAGACGCGCCCCCACGCGCCTCGGACGGAGGGGACTGGCCACATGGCACGATCCGATCGCTCACGCCCACGTCTGCGCCGATGGGTCGCCGGTCTCACCGCGACCCTGCTCGCGGCCACCGGAACCGTCATGGCAGGAGCAGTCGATCCGCAGCCCGCGGCAGCCGCCTACCCCGAGTCGGTCAACCCCTTCGCGATCGCCGGTGGCTTCACGGTCTACGCGCGGGAGGATGCGCTCCTGCAGAACCAGGAGACCGAGGGCAGCATCGCCGTCGGCGGCACCGCGACCGTCGCTCCCAGCGCGAGCCAGTACACGATCATCCACGTGTCCGCCGGCACCGGCGACTACGACCTGCCCACGGTCGACGGCGACCCCACGCGCTTCCTCGTCGGGCAGTACAGCACCGCGAGCACCGGCATCCTGGCGATCACGAGTGCCGGAACGAGCGAACCGTCACTGCACGGCGACCTCAAGATGGTGCAGCGCGACGGCGGATGGCAGGCGTTCCCCCGGGCCGACTGGCTGCGGCTGAACCAGAACCCGGCCAACCCGGATCAGACGCCGCTCATCGACGCGACGCATCAGCAGTACCCGGAGGATGCCGCGCCCCCGGCAGGCGCGACCGGCAACGGCAGCATCTACACCGCGAACACCTCCGCCACCGCCGTGGCCGACTACGTCGAGGCGAACCGCGATGCCTCGTGGGAAGAGGCCAGCAGCTGCTTCGACGACATCGCGGATCCCGGCACCGGCATCGGCTATCCGGTCGAGGTGTCTGAGGATCTCGGCGACCGCGTCGTCCTCGCGCCCCTGAGCCCGGACCAGCCGAACATCGTCGACTACGCCGACATCGCCGGCACGGCGCTGATCCAGTTCTCACCCGGCCCGACGCCGGGCGTGTCGAACCCGCTCGTCATCCGCGTGCCGGCCGGCACGACCGACGTCGTGGGCGCCCGCGCCGACCCGCAGGGCGTTCACTCGCCGTACATGGTCTGGGATCTGTCGCAGCTGACCGGCGACGTGACCGTGACCGCGGCCCAGGGACGCATCGACGGCTCGATCTACGCGCCCGACGCCTCCGTCACCGTGAACGCCGCCCCGCTCGACGGCCAGGTGATCGGTCAGAACGTCATCCTGCAGGGCGGGGAGGTGCACTCGTTCCTCTTCTCGGGCGAGATCCCCTGCGCCGCCGACAGCGGCACCTTCGCGGTCCGCAAGGAGCTGTCCGGCATCGACGAGGCCGACCTTCCCACCGGCACCACCTTCACCGTCAACTACCGCGCCGTCGACCCCGACGGCAACGCCTCCGTGGGGACTCTCGAGGTGCCGGCCGACGGCACCCCCGTCGCCGTCGGCGACCAGTTCCCGATCGGCACCGTCGTGACCTTCGCCGAGATCGAGCCCGAGAGCATCCCCGGCTGGGAGTGGGGCGACGCGACCATCACCCCGAATCCGCTCACGATCGGCACCGGCACCGCCGACGTGGTCGTGACCAACACCGCCACGCAGCTCACCGGCACCTTCAGCATCGTGAAGCTGATCGACGACCTGTCGGGCGGCGCTCCGGGGCCCCCGTCGCAGGCTTTCGTCCCCGTGGGGTGGACCGCATGGTCCGGCGGCGCGCAGATCGCCGAGGGCACTCTGGACGTGCCGTTCGACGGCACCGTCGTCGACGTCGGGCAGCAGTTCCCGCTCGGCACCCGCATCGTCCTCAGCGAAGACCTCGACGGCATCGCTCCCCCCGACGGCTACGAGTGGAGCCACATCGGCTGGGACCCGGGCCGCACCTTCGTCATCGAAGACACCGGCACCGTCGCCGTCGAGCTGACGAACGCCGTGACACCCGTCGAGGCCGAACGGACGATCACCATCGTGAAGGGCGTCGCCGGGGCGGCCGCCGATCCCGCCTACGGGTACGCGGTGAGCTACAACACCGACCCGCCGGGCACCCGCACCACCATGGACGTCCCCCTCGGTGAACCCCAGCTCATCGACGACGTCGAGGCCGGTGCCGACACCCTCGAACTCGCCGAGCTCGTGCCGACCCTGAACGGCAGCCCCACCGACCCCGCGGATTGGGTGCTCCCGGTCATCGACGTCACCGTCGACGGCGCCACGACGCAGTACCGGCCGGCGAACTTCGAGGGCGGCGGACCGCTCGAGACGGCGATCGTCGACATCCCCCTGCCGGACGCCGGAGACATCGCGATCACGGTGACGAACGCGCTGCGCGAAGGCACGTTCACGCTTTCGAAGGAGTTCGTCAACCTGCCCGCCGACGTTCCGGTCGACGATCTCGAGTTCACCGTCGAGTGGACGGCGACCCTGCCCACAGGCGAGGTGGAGGAGGGCGTCGTACGCCTTCCCGGCGACGGCACGGCGGTCAGCCCTCTCGATGAGACCGGCGCACCGCTCACCTTCCCGTACGGCACCGTGGTCACGTTCTCGGAGCATCCCGCTCCGGCGCTGCGCCACGTCACCTGGCAGGGCACATCGTTCGACCCGGCGCAGCTGGTGATCGGCGAAGGCGGTGAGGCCGTCGTGCACTCGACGCTCACCAACGACGCATCGCTCCTGCGGGGCACGTTCCTCGTCCGGAAGGACCTCGCCGGCATCGACGCAGACCAGCTGCTCGTCGACTCGTTCATGGTCGACTACGTCGCCCACTTGCCCGGACAGATGCCCACGGCCGGGCGATTCGTGCTCCCTGCCGACGGCACGCCGGCCGGCCCGGTCGACGATGAGGGACAGCCCATCCAGTTCCAGATCGGCACCGTGGTGAACCTGCTCGAGGAGGAGCCCGATGCCGCGGCTCTGCCGCCGGGCTACGAGTGGAGCGAGACGACGTGGAGCCCTTCGAACTTCGTGGAGATCGGCTTGGGTGAGACGCCGATTCTGGAGGTCACCAACTCGGTGGTCGGATTGACCCGCTTCGCGGTCACGAAGGTCATCGCCGGCGACGGGGCATCGGCTCTGCCGGCGGGCACCACCATTCCCCTGGACTGGTGGCGGGACGGCGAGCCCCAGCCGCGCGTCGATCTCGAACCGAACGTTCCGGTGTACTCGGAGTACTTCCCGGTCGGCACGATTCTCGAGGTCTCGGAGGGTGACCTCCCGGTGATCCCCGGCGTCGACTGGGGCGCTGCCTCGTGGACCGTCGACGGCGAGACGCTCACACCCGAATCCAACGGGCGCATCCTGCTGCCGATGTCGATCTCGCGGGATCCGCAGCTCGCCGAGCTGACGCTGACCAACACCGCGAACACGCGCCCGCTTCCGGCGACCGGCGGTGGCGGCATCTCACCACTGGTGCCGCTCGGCGCTGTCGTGCTGATCGCTCTCGGCGGGCTGCTCGCGACACGGCGCAGCCAGCGGGTCTGATTCCGGATGCCGCGGCCGGCGCGCGTCGTCGGCCGTGGCATCCGTCCCTTCTGGTTCGGCGCTGTGAGTCGGCCGAGTCCTCAGGGAGTGTCGAGGAAGACGCCGATCCGGTCGCCGTCGCGCACGAACTGCAGTGCGCTGCCTTCGGGGAAGCTCGAGCGCAGCTCCTCCGGCGTATTGCTGTCGACAGGCAACTCGATCGTTGCCGGGAAGTCGCCGACCCCGCAGCCCGTGTGCACGGCTCCGCTCATCGACCAGTTGGCGGTGTCGGCGTCCGCCGCCGGCAGTTCTTCGGTCGGCACGATCACGAAGCAGTCCGTCCCGCCGGACGCCGTGAAGCCGTCGGCCGTCTCGAAGAGCGTCATGCCGTAGAACTCGAACGCCATCGAACTCGGCCCGGCACCGAACCACCCCGGGGGAAGATCGACCATCGGCACAGGCTCGAGAGTGGCGATCTGTTCGGCGCCGCTCGAGACCGAGACCGGAGCGATCCAGGTCAGCACATAGGTCGCCGACGCCGCCAGCGCGGCGGCCGCGACGACCGACACCGCCCACGTGAGCCGCATCATCGGCGACACTCCCGTTGCGCGTCCCTCTCGACCCCGGCGAACAACGGCCGATTCCAGCGCACCGAAGACGTCCGTCGAGGTCGACGTCTGGACCGCATCACTCTGCGTTTCGGGTTCCCGAGCTCGTTCCGCCTGTAATGGGGATGCGGGAGGTGCGGGCTTCGTGGGCGGCTTTGCGACGTCGGCCGCCGCGGCGGGCTGTTCCGCATCCGGTGACCTGAGCGGCTTCCGGCCGGCTTCGAGTTCATGCAGGCGTCGCACGGCCGCCGGATCCTGGTGGATGTCGGCCGAGGGGCCGTACGCGCGTGCCCGGAGTGCGCGCAGTTCGTCGAGGGTGGCGGTGTCCATCACCTGCATAGTGGCATGCGCGGTACGTCACCGTCATCCGCCGAAGCGCGACAATCGCGCAGGCGCGGGGGCGCCTCAGTCGTCCGCCGGCTGCTCAGGGCTCTCGGGGGCGGGCGGGAGCGGCGTTCGCGGCCGCCACACGACGATCTCGGTCGCCCGACGCACCCGGGTGCCGTGCCGGAGGGTCACGACGTTTCCGGTGGCACCGGCGGCGAAGACGCGGGCGCCCGGACGTCTCTCGAGTTCGGCCCGCATGCGGTCCTCGAGGTCGCGCACGCGCTCGTGCAGCTGCTGTACCCGGTTCTCGAGCTCGAGGATGCGCACGATGGCGGGCAGCCCGATGCCGTCGGCAGACATCCGCGCGACTTCGCGCAGCTGCTCGACGTGCCGCAGTGAGTACCGGCGCGAACCGCCCTGCGTGCGGGCCGGCACGACCAGGCCCAGCCGGTCGTACTGACGGAGGGTCTGCGGGTGCATGCCCGACAGCTCGGCGGCGACGGCGATCGCGAAGATCGGGGCATCCGCGTCGATGTCGTGCGATTCAGGCATGTCGCACCTCCTTCTCACACACCCGGTCGTTGAGCGAGCGAGGAACGTGGTCGTTGAGCGAGCTTGCGAGTCGAAACGCAGAGACGAAACGCCCCGGACCGGCGGGCGACGTCGGCACGACGCGTTTCGACTCGCTTCGCTCGCTCAACGACCGACTTCGTCATGATTTCAGCCCTGCGCCTTGCTCATGAGATCGGCGCGCGGGTTCTCCTTCGGCTCGAGGCTGTGAAAGCGCTCGAGCGCCTCGCGCGCGGCGTCGTCGAGGTGCGACGGCACCGCCACCTGCACCTCGGCGAGGAGGTCGCCGGTGCCCTTGCTCGTCTCGACCCCGCGGCCCTTGACGCGCAGCACGCGACCGGACGGCGTTCCCGGCGCAACCCGCAGCCGGACCGGGTCGCCGCCGAGCGTCGGCACCTCGATGGTGGCGCCCAGCGCGGCCTCGGTGAACGTCACCGGCACCGTGACGCGCAGGTTGAGCCCGTCGCGGGTGAACACCGGGTGCGGACGCACCGCGACCTGCACGACGATGTCGCCACTCTCGCCGCCGTCGACCGAGGGACGCCCGCGGCCGCGCAGCCGGATCTTCTGCCCGTCCGAGACGCCGGCGGGGATCTTCACCTTGAACGGCTTGCCGTCCTCGCCCTGCAGCGTGATGGTCTCGCCCCTGGTCGCGGTGACGAAGTCGATCGTCGTGCGCGCCGTGACATCGGAACCCCGGGTGGGGCCGCCGTAGCCGCGGAAGCCGCCCGTAGACTGCCCGAACCGGCCCGAGCCGAAGCCCGCGCCCTGCTGCTGGTTGAACATCGCGAAGATGTCTTCGAAGTCCTCGGCGTTCTGGTACCGGGCTCCCCGACCCTGGTTGAACATCGAGAAGACGTCTTCGAAGCCGCCGGCGCCGCCCTGGCCGCCCGCGGTGAAGCGTGCGCCCGAGCCCATCGCGCGGATCTGGTCGTACTCCTTGCGCTGCTCCGCGTCGGAGAGCACCGAGTACGCCTCGCTGACCTCCTTGAACTTCGCCTCTGCCGCGGCGTCACCCTGATTGGAGTCGGGGTGGTACTTGCGGGCGAGCTTGCGGTACGTCTTCTTGAGGTCAGCCTCGCTGACGTCCTTCGAGACGCCGAGCACCGAGTAGAAGTCTTTGTCGAACCAGTCCTGACTGGCCATGGGTGCTCCTTCGGCTAGTCGGCAGGAACCGCGACGACGACCTTCGCCGGACGCAGCTCCACCGAGCCGAGGCGGTAGCCGATCTCGACGACCTCGAGGATCGTCGCGTCGGTCGCGCCGGGCGTCGGCACCTGGAAGATCGCCTCGTGATGCTGCGGATCGAACGCCTCTCCGGCGGCGCCGTAGGTCGAGAGACCCATGCGCTCGGCGACACCGCGAAGCTTCTCGGCGATCGCGGCGAACGGCGAGCCCTCTTCGAGGTCGCCGTGCTTGTCAGCCCGGTCGAGATCGTCGAGTACGGGCAGCAGCCCCTTGGCGACCGCGCCCTGCGCGCGCTCGATCTCGACCTCGCGCTGCTCCTCGGTGCGGCGGCGATAGTTGGCGTACTCCGCCTGCAGCCGCTTGAGGTCGTTCAGCAGCGCCGACTCGAGGTCGGCCAGCACGGCGTCCTCCGCCGCGGCGTCGGCGTTCTGCGCCGAGCCGAGGATGTCGTCCACCGTCAGCTCGTCGCCCTCGTCCTGGGCGTCTCCGTCCTGCGGGACGGGGCCGGAGGCCTGCGCCTCCGACCCCTCCTCGGCAGGACGGACCTCTTCCTCGTCGCCGGCTCCTGAGCCGGCCGTGGGGTCGTGGTCCTTGTCTGCCATGGCTACTTCTTCTCTTCGTCTTCGTCGATGACCTCGGCGTCGACGACATCCTCGTCGGCGCTCGTGGCGCCCTGGGCGTCACCGGCCTCAGGACCTGCGGAAGCATCCGGAGCCGTCTGCGCAGCCTGACCGGCGGCGTAGATGGCCTCGCCCAGCTTGCCCTGGCTCTGGTTGAGCTTGTCGAACGCGGTCTTCACGGCCTCGTCGTCGTCGCCGGCGAGCGCGGTCTTGAGCGCGTCGACGTCGCCCTGGACCTCGGTCTTGACGTCTTCGGGAAGCTTGTCGTCGTTCTCCTTGATGAGCTTCTCGATCGAGTACGACAGGGTCTCGGCCTGGTTGCGCACCTCGGCGGCCTCGCGGCGCTTCTTGTCTTCGGCCGCGTGCTCCTCGGCCTCGCGCACCATGCGCTCGATGTCGTCCTTCGGCAGCGACGAGCCGCCGGTGATCGTCATCGACTGCTCCTTGCCGGTGCCCTTGTCCTTGGCGGACACGTGGACGATGCCGTTGGCGTCGATGTCGAAGGTGACCTCGACCTGCGGGATGCCGCGCGGGGCCGGCGCGATGCCGGTCAGCTCGAACGTGCCCAGCGGCTTGTTGTCGCGGGTGAACTCGCGCTCGCCCTGGAAGACCTGGATCGCGACCGACGGCTGGTTGTCGTCGGCGGTCGTGAAGGTCTCGCTGCGCTTGGTCGGGATGGCGGTGTTGCGCTCGATGAGCTTCGTCATGATGCCGCCCTTGGTCTCGATGCCGAGGCTCAGGGGGGTGACGTCGATGAGGAGGACGTCCTTGCGCTCGCCCTTGAGGACGCCGGCCTGGAGAGCAGCGCCCACGGCGACGACCTCATCCGGGTTGACGCCCTTGTTGGGCTCCTTGCCTGCCTCGCGCTGGACGAGCTCTGAGACCGCGGGCATGCGAGTCGAGCCGCCGACGAGCACGACGTGGTCGATGTCGGCGACCTTGATGCCGGCCTCGCGGATCACGTCTTCGAACGGCTTCTTGGTGCGGTCGAGCAGGTCCTTGGTGAGGTCCTCGAACTTGGCGCGCGTGATGGTCTCGCTCAGCGACACGGGGCCCGAGTCGGTCAGCGACAGGTACGGCAGGTTGACGCTCGTCGAGGTGGACGACGAGAGCTCCTTCTTCGCCTGCTCCGCGGCCTCCTTGAGGCGCTGCAGCGCGATCTTGTCGCCCGAGACGTCGACACCGGTGGTGTCCTTGAACTGCTTGATGAAGTAGTCGACGAGGCGCTGGTCCCAGTCGTCGCCGCCGAGGCGGTTGTCACCGGCGGTCGAGCGCACCTGGATCGTCGAGAAGTCGTCGTCCTTGCCCACCTCGAGCAGCGAGACGTCGAACGTTCCGCCACCCAGGTCGAAGACGAGGATGAGCTCGTCCTCCTTGCCCTTGTCGAGGCCGTACGCCAGAGCGGCGGCGGTGGGCTCGTTGATGATGCGCAGGACGTTGAGGCCCGAGATCTCGCCGGCCTCCTTGGTGGCCTGACGCTCGGCGTCGTTGAAGTACGCGGGGACGGTGATGACGGCATCCGTCACCGTGTCGCCCAGGTACTGCTCGGCGTCGCGCTTGAGCTTCTGGAGGATGCGCGCCGAGATCTCCTGCGGAGTCCACTTCTTGCCGTCGACCTCGAAGCTCCAGTCGGTGCCCATGTGGCGCTTGACCGACGAGACGGTGCGGTCGACGTTGGTGACGGCCTGGCGCTTGGCGGTCTCACCGACGAGCACCTCGCCGTCCTTCGTGAATGCGACGACCGAAGGGGTCGTGCGGAAGCCCTCGGCGTTCGCGATGACCTTGGGCTCGCCGCCCTCGAGGACGCTCACGACCGAGTTGGTCGTACCGAGGTCGATTCCAACAGCACGTGCCATGTGTATCTCTCCTTCATGTGGACGCAGAACGGATGCCGGCGCCCGGGGTTGATGGGAAGTCTGCTCGCGGCTCCACCTGAGGTTGAGTCGCGATGGCTCAACCATACGCCCGGGGTGCGGCATCCGTCAAATCAAACTTGACACGATGCGGCTCAAGTTCTGATCAGGATGCCGCAGCCCTGCGTGCAGATGCACGCCGGGCCTGCACCGTGCCCGACCAGGCCGCGAACCAGGCGGCTTCGGGCAGTCGCGCCAGCAGGGGCCCTGCCACCATGGTGATGAGCACGTACGCGGTGGCCAGTGCCGCGAGCGATCGGTCGACACCGGCGCCGACCGCGAGCCCTGCGATGACGATCGAGAACTCGCCCCGCGGGGTCAGGGCGAAGCCGGCACGCCACCGGCCCGCCTCGGCGATCCCGGCCGAGCGTGCCGCCAGGTAACCCGTGAGCACCTTCGCCGCCATCGTGATGACCGCGAGCACGACGGCGGGAACGATCATCGGCACGAGGTCGGCCGGATGGGTCGACAGCCCGAAGAAGAGGAAGAACACCGACGCGAACAGGTCGCGAAGCGGGGTGAGCAGGCGATGCGCGTGAGCGGCGACCGGCCCGGAGATCGCGATGCCGACCATGAAGGCGCCCACCGCCGCCGACACGCTCGCCTGCGCGGCCAGCCCCGACACCACCAGAGTGAGCCCCAGCACCGAGAGCAGCAGCACCTCGCCGTTGCGCGACCACACGAGCTTCGAGACGAGATGGCCGTGCCGCAGCGCGACGTACAGGATGAGCACGACCGCAGCCAGCGCCAGGACGACCGTCAAGATGGCGGCGCCGGGATCGAGCCCGATCAGCACGGCGGTGAGGATCGGCAGGTAGAAGGCCATCGCGAGATCTTCGATGACTAGGATCGACAGCACCACCGGCGTCTCGCGGTTGGCCAGGCGCCCGAGGTCCTGCAGCATCTTGGCGACGACCCCGGACGACGAGACCCAGGTGATGCCGGCGAGCGCGAGCGCGCTGACCGGGCCCCAGCCCAGGACAAGAGCGGCGAGTGCGCCCGGCGCGGCGCCCAGCACCATGTCGAGGAGGCCTGCACGTCGCGACCGGCGCAGGTTGCCGACGAGCTCGTCGGCGGTGTACTCGAGCCCGAGCATGAGCAGCAGCAGGATGACGCCGATCTCCGCGCCGACCTCGATGAACTCCTCCCCCGAACGAAACGGCAGCAGGCCGCCCTCACCGAACGCCAGCCCCGCCAGCAGGATCAGGGGGATCGGGGTGATGCCCAGTCGTCCGGCCAGTCGCCCGATCAGGGCGATACCCAGCAGCAGCGCGCCGATCTCGATGAGAACGAGCGCGCCGTCGTCCACGTCAGACCCCGTCGACGATGCGCGCCAGGTGCTCGAGCCCTTCGCTGGTCCCCACCACCACGAGGGTGTCGCCCACTCTCAGCACGTCGGCCGGACCCGGTGCCGGCAGCACGCCGCCCGCACGGACGATCGCCACGATCGAGCAGCGGGTGAGCGTGCGGGCCCGCGTGTCGCCGAGCGGTCGCCCGGCGTACGGACTGTCGGCGCGCAACGTGATCTTGCCGGTGGACAGGCCGTCGACCTGCTCGCGGAGCCCCGCCAGCTGCGTCAAGATGACCGAGCCGCCGAGCACCTCCGACAGCGCTGTGGCCTCTTCATCGGTGAGAGCGACGGTCTGTGCCGTACGGTCCGGATCGCCCGTGTCGGCGACCGCCAGCTGGCGACCGCCGTCGCGGAAAGTGATGATCGACAGCCGCCGCCCGGCGGCGGTCTCGAGATCGTGCCGGATGCCGATCCCCGGCAGTTCAGCGCGCTCCACATGCACGGACATGCCCCCATCTTGGCACCGCCGTGGCGCGGCGGTCAGGGCCTGTCCGAACTGCTTCCTCGCCCGCGCGGTCGGGCTGCGCCCGTCATCCGAGCATCGTCCCCTCCGCTGCCGCGTTCGGCATGGGGTCGGGCAGGCGCCGCATGCGGAATGCGTTCAGCGCGCCCAGCAGCGCGGCGAAGATCGGGATCAGCAGCGCGACCTGAAGCGCGATGTGGCGTGCCTCGGTGTTGATGCGGACGACCTCGTCGGCCGTCGCCGGGGGCTCGTCCGCGAGCAGCTCCTCGAGGCCGGTGTTCGACATCAGCTGCGCGTCGTCTTCGAGAACGGTCGAGACCTGCTGCTGCTCTTCCGCGGTGAGCACCGTGCTCGCATCGGAGAGCGCGGTGAACGACGTCGCGAGAGTGGCGAGCATGATCGCGCCGGCGAACGCGAGACCGAACGAGAGCCCGAACGATCCCGCCGCGGAGTTGACGCCGGCGGCCTCGCTGACCCGCTCGTCGGAGATGGGCGACAGGGTGTAGTTGTTGAGCTGCGAGACGAGCAGACCCAGCCCCGATCCGGCGATGATGAGCGGAACCGCGAGGTACCAGCCCGAGTCGGCGATCGGGACGAGGGGCACGATCGCGACGAGGCCGACGAGGGCGAGCGCGAAGCCGACCAGGATGAGGTTCGCCGGGCGCCCTTTGCCTCGCCTGCCGGCCCAGATCGCCACCACGAACATGCTGAGCGACAGCGGCGCGATCGACAGGCCCGCCTGCAGCGCGTTGTACTCGAGCACCATCTGCAGGTAGAGCGGCAGCACGATCATCGTGCCGCCGAGCGCGATCTGCTGGAGGAGCTGCCCGCTCACCCCCGTGCGGAACGGCTTCGACGAGAAGAGCGCCGGGTCGAGCAGCACCGGCTTGCCCCGCTTCTTGCGGGCGTTGAGCCACCACGCGAGCCCGCCGAGCGCGACGATGCCGAGGCCGATCAGGAGTCCGACATAGCCGCCGCCCTCCTGCCAGACGAGGATACCGAGCACGACGCCGCCCATACCGATGACCGACAGCCCGGCACCGACGAGGTCGATGGAGCGGTCTCCGTGGTACTTCACGTCCTTCACGAGACCGAGGCCCAGGAGCACGACGAGGATGATGACGGCCTCGAGTGCGAACGCGACCCGATACGACCAGAACGTCGTGATGAACCCGCCGAGCAGCGGACCGACCGCCGCCGCGATGGCGGCGGACGCTCCCACGAGCGCATAGACGCGCTTCTGGTGCTCCCCGACGAAGTTGCCGTGGATGAGCGACTGCATCGACGGCAGCAGGAGGGATGCGCCGATACCGCCGATCACCGCCCAGAAGATGATGACGGCGGTCAGGCTCTGCGCGAAGGTCATCGCCACCGCACCGACGGCGTAGCCGAGGAGGCCCAGGGTGTAGGCGAGCTTCCGGCCGATGAGGTCGCCCGTCTTGCCGCCGAGCAGGATGAAGGCGGCCGAGACAAGGGCTTCGAGCGCGATCGCACCCTGCACGCCGCTGGCGGTCGTGCCGAGTTCCGTCACCACCGCCGAGATCGAGACGTTCATGATCGAGGTGTCCACCACGAGCACGAACATCGCCATGGCGAGCAGGATGGCGAGGCGTCCGTTGAAGGCCGGCGCGGGCGTGGTTTCCCCTGTCATGGAGGAAGCAAACCATCCGGCGGCCCTCGAGCGCTACGGTGAGTCCGCACCCGCCGTTCACCGAAGGGCCTTACCGTGACCGACATGAGCTCCCCCGCCCCCGGATCGGACGAGCCCGGCGCTCCCGTCCAGCCCACCGGCGCGGGCACTCCCCCGGAGCACGTTCTCTCGACCGCGGCGCTCAACACCGAACGGCTCGACGACACCCCGGTCCCTCGTCGACAGGTGTTCGCGTGGGCGCTGTGGGACTGGGCGACTCAGCCCTTCAACTCGGTCATCCTCACGTTCGTCTTCGTGTCGCTCTACCTGGTGTCGGATGCCTTCCTCCCCGCCGGGGTCGCCGAGCAGAACGCCGACGGCGACATGGTGTGCTCCCGTGCCGCGGATGCGGCGACGGAGTACTGCGGCGGCCTCTCGGATCTCGCGGAGTGGTACGGCTGGGTCACCTTCGCCGCCGGCATCCTGATCCTGCTGCTGGCGCCCGTGCTCGGCCAGCGCGCCGACGCGGCCGGCACCAAGAAGCGCTGGGTGGTCGGTGCGACCGCGGTGCTCGCCCTCCTGCAGTTCGCTCTCTTCTTCGTCTACGCCGAGCCCCAGTTCTTCTGGCTCGGCGCCGTCCTCGTCGCACTCGGCTCTGTCGCCTCCGAGATCGCCGGGGTCAACTACAACGCGATGCTCGTGCAGGTGTCGACCCCGAAGACGATCGGCCGCGTCAGCGGTCTCGGCTGGGGCCTCGGGTACATCGGCGGCATCCTGGCCCTCGCCGTCGTGGTCGTCCTCAACACCTTCGACTGGTTCGGGCTCGACGTGTCGGACGGTCTGGCCTATCGCCTCATCGCCATCGGCGCCGCGGTGTGGACAGTGCTGTTCGCACTCCCTTTCGTCTTCCTGGTGCCCGAGTCCCCCGCGAGCCCCGACCGCAGCCGTGTCGGGTTCTTCCAGAGCTACGCGGTGCTCGTGCACGACATCGTCGCGCTCTTCCGCGAGCATCGGCCCACGTTCTGGTTCCTCATCGCGAGCGCCGTGTATCGCGACGGGCTGGCTGGCGTCTTCGCCTTCGGCGGCGTGCTGGCGGCCGTGTCGTTCGGGTTCAGCGCGACCGAGGTCATCGCGTTCGGCATCGCGCTCAACCTCGTCGCGGGCGTGTCGACGATCATCGCGGGGCGCCTGGACGATCGGTTCGGCGCGCGGGCGATCATCATCACGGCGCTCAGCATCCTCATCGTGAGCGCCCTATTCGTCTTCTTCTTCCGCGAGGGCGGCAAGCCGGTGTTCTGGGTGGGCGGCATCATCCTCTCGGCCGCCGTCGGCCCCGCGCAGGCGTCCAGCCGATCGCTCCTGGCGCGTGTCACCCCGACCGGCATGCAGGGCGAGGTGTTCGGCCTCTACGCGACCACGGGGCGCGTGATGAGCTTCCTCTCCCCCCTGCTCTGGTCGGTGCTGATCGGCGTATTCGGCGCCACCCACTACGGCATCCTCGGCATCGTGATCGTGCTCCTGGTGGGGCTGCTCCTCCTGCTGCCGGTGAAGCTGCGGCCCGCCGACATCTCTGACGCGCGCGCCGGCACCTCCGGCCGCCGTGCCGGCACCTCCGGCTGAGCGGGCGTGAGGGGCACACACAGCCGCAGGGCACGCGGCATCCGATAATCTCGCACTCGGTGAGATTTCACCGGTGCGACTGGGGGGCCGTCGCGCTCCCCCGCGCCGCAGCCGAATCCCGAGAGGCACCGTGATCCCGCCGACCCAGCGACGACTCGCCGAGCGTCGGCGCGTGGCACGCCATCGCCGCGCCCTCGGCTACTGGGGCGTGCTGCTGGCGATGCTCCTCTCGCTGTGGGTCGGCACCACCGTCGTTCCCCCCGCGTGGCTGCACACTCCCGCGCTCTTCGGCCACTTGGCTTCGGTGATCGCGGGCCTCGGCGCCGCCGTGCTGCTCGAACTGAGCGGACTGCTCTGGATGCTGCGACGCGCGGCCCTCGACGACCTCCGCCGCGTCGAGCGCATCGTGAGCACCCTCGCGTGGCTCGGCATCGCCGGGCTGCTGGCGACAGGCGCGTTCCTGCAGCCGGACCTCGGAGAGCCGCTGACCGCGATCAAGATGGTCGCGGTGCTCATCGCCGCCATGAACGGGGTCGGGATGACGCGACTGACCGACGAACTGGCTCGGCTTCCCGGGGGCGTGCGGTTCTCGGCCCTCCCCCGCAGATTGCAGGCATGGTGCGTCTGGAGTGCGGTCGTTTCGCAGTCGGCGTGGTGGACCGCGGTGCTGATCGGGATGCTGAACACCGCTTCACGGTGATCTCACGGCATCCTCGCCCTCGCCTCGCAACCTCGCTCGGGTTAGGCTCTAGCCTTACCGGACTACCCGGCCGGTGACCCCCCGCCCGGCCTCACGGCCGCATCGACCTCGAGGATGCCCATGCGCGATCAGACGCGCGGCGACGAGGACGCGCCCGGACCCCGCCGCGGCCAGTCCTCTCAGCCGGATACCGCTGCAATGCCTGCGGCATCGTCCCCCGCTCTTTCTCCCACCTTCTCATCCACCGCATCGTCCGCGGTGCCTGCCAGGGCCAAGGCGCCCTCGGCGATCGACGAACGCCGCGAGCGCCGCCGCAAGCGCCGGCGCCGGATGCTGATGTGGACCACCGTCGTCGGCATCGTCGTGCTGGTCGGATCGATCAGCACCGTGTCGTACGCGATCGTGTCGAACCTCGCCGAACCGGCGCCCGCCGCCGAAGACCCGGCGCCCGCTGCACCCCAGGTCGTCGAGGCCATCGAGTTCCCGCAGGACGAACCGGCCGCGGCCGCCGGCGCCCAGCCGTGCGCGACCGTGAGCGTGCTCTCGTCGTTCGAGAACGCCGAGATGGTCGAGAGCCTCGCCGCCGCTTACAACAGCCAGCCGCGCAACGTCGCGGGGTCGTGCGTCACGGTGACGACCGCGAAAGAGAAGTCGGGTCTCGCCGCCGCGGTGGTGGCGACCGCGTTCCCGAACCTGGCCGCCGACCAGAAGCCGACCGTGTGGCTGCCCGACTCCTCCACCTGGGTCGACGTCGCCCAGTCGCAAGGAGCCACCAACCTGCGCGCCGACGGCACGAGCGTCGCCATCTCCGACGTCGTGATCGCGATGCCCGAGACCCTCGCCGAGACCATCGGATGGGATGCCGCGGCGCCGACGTGGAGCGCCATCTTCGACGCGGCGGGCGACCCCGACCTCTGGAGCGGTCTCGGGCACCCGGAGTGGGGCGCGTTCAAGCTCGGCAAGACCAGTCCGCTGATGGCGACCTCGGGCGAGGCCGCCATGTACGCGTCGTACGGCACAGCGGCAGGGTCGCTCACCGGCCTCACCGCCGCCCAGGTGCAGGACCCCGGAGTGCAGGCCGAGGTGCACGAGAACGAGACGGCGACCAGCCACTACATGGCCACGCCCGAGCACTTCCTCTGGCACGCGCGCCAGGCCGAGGCATCCGGTTCCACCGCCGACTTCCTCTCGGCGGTCATCGTCGATGAGAAGTCGGTGTGGGACTACAACCGCGGTATCACGAGCCGCGACGGCATCACACGCACGCAGGGCGAACCGCCGTCGGAGCAGCTCGTGCCGATCTACCCCACCGACGGGTACTACTCGGCCGACAACCCTGTGATGCGACTCACGGGCGAATGGATCGACCCGGTCGAGGCGGAGGCCGCGGCGGACTTCATCCGCTTCACGCACACCGCGCAGGGCCAGTCGGCCGTGCGCGCCGCCGGCTACCGCGATCTCAACCGCGCACTCGACGAGAGCGTCGCGAAGATCGGCCAGCTCGACGCCGCCCAGCAGAGCACGCTGGCGTTCCCCGCCGCCGACGTCGTGACAGCCGTGCAGACGTCGTTCCCGGAGGTGCGCAAGCGCGCGAACGTGCTGTTCCTGCTCGACGTGTCGGGGTCGATGGACGAGCCCATCCCCGCGGGCGACACCAAGCTCGCGCAGGCGCGCAAGGCGATCGAGGCGGCGCTCGGGCACTTCACCACGGGCGACGACGTCGGGCTCGCCGCGTTCGCGCAGGGTCCCGATGGTGCGATGCTGCCGGGCTTGGTGTCGCCGGTCTCCGACATCGGCGGGTCTCGCGACGGGTTCCTCGGCGCTCTCGGCGGGCTCACCTCGATGGGAGACACGCCGCTGTACCAGGCGGTCGACACGTTCGCCGCACAGCAGGCGGCGTCGTGGACGAGCGACCACATCAACGCGATCGTGCTGCTCAGCGACGGCGAGAACGACACGCCGAACGCGCCGACCATCGGCGCCGATCAGATGCTGGCGAACCTGAAGGACATGCACCACGGGACACCGGTGCTCATCTTCACGCTCGCCTACGGGGCCGACGCCGACGTGGCGACCCTGCAGTCGATCTCGAGCGCCACAGGCGCGCACTACTACGACGCGACCGACCCGTCCAAGCTCCAGGCCGTGCTCGGCGACCTCGTCACGAGCTTCTGACCCGACCGCCCTGGCCCGCGGCTACGACGCCCCGGGCCAGGAGTCGGCGAGCTTGGTGAGCAGGCGCGCGAGCTCCGCGCGCTCGTCGTCGGTGAAGGCGGCGAGCGCCGCGTCCATCGCCTCGCGCCGCTCGCCCCGGAAGCCGCGCACGAGCCGGGTTCCGGCATCCGTCAGCGCCACACGGGTACGGCGGGCGTCGCCAGGGTCTGCCTCGCGCCGCACCAGCCTCAGCTCGACCGCCTGTTGCACGAGCCGCGACGCGCGGGGCTGATCCACGCCCACCGCGTCGGCGATCTCACCCACCGACAGCGGATGGGATGCCGCGGCCAGCGCCTCGAGCAGTCTCAGGCGTGCCGGTCCCCCGATGCGGCCGGCGCCGCCCCACGGCGGCCCGCCGAACCCGGGAGGCCCGCCGAACCCGGGAACGGTCGCACCACGACCCCAGGGACCGCCGCGACCGCCGCGACCCGCGAAGCCGCGGATCGGCTCGTCGCCATGCGCGTGATCCGGGCCGTGGCCCGAGTGCTCGTCGTCGTGGCCGTGGCCGCCGTCGGTGCCGTGGCCGGCGCCGTGGCCGTGGGGCCCGGCGTGCCCATGGGCGTGTGGCCCTCCGCCGTGGGGCCCGGAGCCGTCCGCCCACGGCGGGCGGGGCATCCGTCGTCCGCGCAGGCGTGCGAGCGCCGCGGCGATGGCGTCGGCGGGGTCGTCGGGTGTGGACGGCATGCGTCCAACTTACATGCGACTTGACATGTATCCGAATTGCATGTCACACTGCATACACATGCATTTGGACATGTAATCCGGCGGCCCCTCGTGCGGCCCCTTCGAAAAGGACTTTCCATGAACGACATCACTGACAACCCAGAGAACGACAACGAGTCCGAGACTCCCCTGCCCACCGACCGGCGTCCGCTCGGCTACTGGCTGCGCGCGGTCGACGGGCTGCTGACGCGCGAGTTCGCGACCGCGCTCGAAGCCGAAGGCATCAGCCGACGCGACTGGATGCTGCTGAATCTGCTCGCAGGCGACATCGACGCTCCCGAGATGCGTGAGCGCCTCGCCCGCAAGGGCAAGCGCCTGCGTGGCCTCGAAGAGCGCGGCTGGGTCGAGGAGCACGGCGACGGCACCTGGAGCCTGACCGACCTCGGCCGCTCCGAGAAGGACCGCATCGGCGCGATCGTCGACGGCGTCCGCTCACGCGTGGTCGACGCCGTCGGCGACGCCGAGGCGTACGCAGCCCTGACGAACTCGCTCGAGGCGATCGCGCGCGAATTCGGCTGGGACGACAGCGCCGCCGGTCGCGAGCGCGGCTTCGGCGGTTTCGGCGGCTTCGGCCGGCGGGGCTTCCCGGGCTTCGGCCCGGAGTTCCGCGGCCATGGCTTCGGCCCGGGCTGGCGCCAGGGCTTCGCCGGTGGCCCGCGGCCGTTCGGCTCCGACATCCACGAGGGCTACGGACACAACCGCCACCGCGGCTTCGCTCCCGGGCGCCCCGGCCACCCGGCCGAGCGCTTCGATGAGCCGATGCGCGGCTACGGCGGCGAGGGATGCCGCGGCGACCACCCGCACGCCGACCACGGCCACCGGGACCACGAGTCCGGGCACGGCCACCACGGCGAGCACGCCCACCACGGTCACCACGGCGACCGCGCCCACCACGGTCACCACGGCGAGCGCGCCCATGGCCGCGGTGGCCGAGGTGCGCAGCAGGCGTACGAGCGCGGCTTCGACGCCGGGTTCGCGCGCGGCCGGGAGTCCGGCGCCGCCTGAGATCCGGCATCCTGAGTCCCGAAAGGGTAGATTTCCGCGCCCTGAATGTGCGGGAATCTACCCTTTCGCGGTTCTCGGGCGCGGGGATGCGTCACACGCGCGTCACACCGGGGCGGCAAGATGGGCGGGTGACCACTGTGCCCGCGCTCCTCGCCATCTCGCACGGAACTGCGTCACCCGCAGGGCAGGCGGCCGTCGCAGGACTGGTGGAGGCCGTCGCCCGCCGCCTTCCCGCCGTCACGGTGCGGCTCGGGCATGTGGACGTGCAGCAGCCGGATGTCGCGGCATCCCTCGACGCGATCCCCGAGGGCACGCCTGTGGTCATCGTGCCGCTGCTGCTGTCGGCCGGGTACCACGTGCGCGTCGACCTCCGGCAGCAGTCCGCGGGACGCGACGGCGTAGTGATCGCACCGGCGCTCGGCCCCGACCCTCGGCTGGTCGATGTGCTCCTGACGCGCCTGATGCCGCTCGCCCCGGCACCGGACGACGAGATCGTGCTCGCGGTGGCGGGATCCAGCGACGATCGCGCGAATGAGGACTGCCGCGAGATCGGACGGATGCTGGGCGCCCGGCTCGGCCGTGATGTCAGCGTGGGCTTCCTCGCCGCCGCCGACCCCCGCCTGGACGTCGCCGTCGCCAAGGCCGTCGCCTCACCGGCCACGCGGACCGTGGTCGCGAACTACCTCCTCGCCCCGGGGTACTTCCACGACCTCGCCGTGCGGATGGCGGCCGGTGCCCCCGTGGCGCCGCCGCTGCTGGGCGACGACGAGCCGCCCGTACCCCTGGTGGAGATCGTCGTGGACCGCTACCGGGACGCCGCGGGCTTGTCGGACTGAGTCCACAATCGGTCCACCCGCAACTGTGTGACGCCCCGTTACGCCGGTTAACGTCCCTTGACATTCGGATAGGCCCCCGGCCGGGTCGCTTCTAGCCTCGCGGAAGGACCTTGTTAGGGTCCGCCCGGGGACGCCCGGGAACACCCGGAGGCCCCCGTGACCATCAGCGAAACCGAAGCCCGCGCTGCGGCGGACCGCCCGCGCGCCGCCGTACGCCCGCCGCGCGCGTCGTCGAAGCCGAACGGCCAGTGGAAGATCGACGGCACCGAGCCGCTCAACGGCAATGAGGAGTGGAAGCAGGTCGACAACGGCCTGAGCGTGCGCGAGCGCATCGAGCAGACCTACTCCAAGGGCGGCTTCGCGTCGATCGACCCGACCGACCTGCACGGCCGGTTCCGCGTGTGGGGGCTGTACACCCAGCGCAAGCCCGGTATCGACGGCGGCCGCACCGCGACCCTGACCCCCGAAGAGCTCGAGGACGAGTACTTCATGATGCGGGTCCGCATCGACGGCGGCCAGCTCACGACCGAGCAGCTGCGCGTGATCGCCGGCATCTCGACCGAGTTCGGCCGCGACAGCGCCGACATCACCGACCGGCAGAACATCCAGCTGCACTGGATCCGCGTCGAGGACGTGCCCGAGATCTGGCGCCGCCTCGAAGCCGTCGGGCTGGGCACCACCGAGGCGTGCGGCGATGTGCCGCGCGTCGTGCTCGGCTCGCCCGTCGCGGGGATCGCGGCGGACGAGCTCATCGATCCGACGGCCCAGATCGACGAGATCACGTCGCGCTTCATCGGCGACGAGTCGCTCGCGAACCTGCCCCGCAAGTTCAAGACCGCGCTCACCGGCCACCCCAGCCAGGACGTCGTGCACGAGATCAACGACGTCGCGTTCGTCGCCCTCGAGCACCCTGAGCTCGGCATCGGGTACGACCTGTGGGTCGGCGGCGGTCTGTCGACGACCCCGCGTCTCGGCGAGCGCCTGGGTGCGTTCGTGCGGCCGGACCAGGTGGCGGATGCCTGGCACGGCGTCGCGCAGATCTTCCGCGACTACGGTTACCGGCGCCTGCGCAACAAGGCGCGCCTGAAGTTCCTCCTCGCCGAGTGGGGCGCCGAGAAGTTCCGCCAGGTGCTGCAGGACGAGTACCTGGGGTACGCCCTCCCCGACGGCCCCGCCGCCCCCAAGCCGCTGACCCCCGGCGACCACGTCGGCGTGCACGAGCAGAAGGACGGCCGCTTCTACATCGGCGTCACCCCGATCGTCGGCCGCGTCTCGGGCCCGACCCTCGCGAAGCTGGCCGACGTCATCGAGGCGCACGGCTCGAGCCGCCTGCGCACGACGCCGCACCAGAAGCTCGTCATCCTCGACGTCCCCGCCGAGAACGTCGAGCCGCTGATCGCCGAGCTCGACGCGCTCGGGCTGCAGGCGCGTCCGAGCCTGATCCGCCGCGGCACGATCGCCTGCACCGGCATCGAGTTCTGCAAGCTCGCGATCGTCGAGACCAAGGTCAACGCGACGGCGGCCGTGCTCGACCTCGAGGAGCGTCTCAACGGCTTCGAGCTGCCGCATCCGATCTCCCTCCACGTCAACGGATGCCCCAACTCGTGCGCGCGCATCCAGACCGCCGACATCGGGCTCAAGGGCCAGCTCGTCACCATCGACGGGGAGCAGGTGCCGGGCTACCAGGTGCACCTGGGCGGCGGTCTCGCCTCGCAGAACCGCGACGAGCCCGGCCTCGGCCGCACCGTGCGCGGGCTGAAGGTGGCCGCCGACGGCATCGCCGACTACGTCGAGCGCGTCGTCACACGCTTCCTCGCCGACCGCGAGGCCGACGAGACGTTCGCCCAGTGGGCGCACCGCGCCGAAGAGGAGGCCCTCCAATGACCGTCTCCCTCGCGATGCCCGCCCGCACAGCCCTCGCATGTCCCGCTTTCGCTCGCAAAGAGCCCTCTGAAGCGGAGTTTTCGGGGCATGCAGGGGTGAAATCGGGACACGCCGGTGGTCCACGCGCGGGCAAGGGGGTTCTGCTGTGACCGTCTCCCTCGCACCTCGCGTCGCCGTCAAGCGCACGCCCGAAGAACTGAAGGCCCTCGCCGAACAGGGCAACCTCGAGCTCGGCAGTCTGACCGAGCACGAGGCATCCGCCGCCGAGGTCGTCGCGTGGGTCGCCCGCAATTTCGGGACGGATGCCGCAGCCGTCGCCTGCTCGATGGCCGACGCCGCGCTCCCCCACCTGGTGGCCGAGCAGCTGCCCGGCGTCGATGTGCTGTTCCTCGACACCGGCTACCACTTCACCGAGACGTACGCGACGCGCGACGAGGTGCAGCGCGCGCTCGACGTGCGGATCGTCGACATCACCCCGTCTCAGACAGTGGCCGAGCAGGACTCGGAGTTCGGCGCGCAGCTCTTCTCGCGCGACCCCGGCCTCTGCTGCGCGCGCCGCAAGGTGGCGCCGCTGCAGGACGCCCTCGGCGGCTACGAGGTGTGGTTCACCGGCGTCCGCCGCGACGAGGCGCCCACGCGCACGAACACGCCCCTCGTGACGTGGGATGAGCGCAACGGGCTCGTCAAGGTCAACCCGGTCGCGGCGTGGAGCTTCGACGACGTGCTCGCCTACGCCACCGCGCACAAGGCGCCGGTGAACCTGCTCGTCGGGTTCGGCTACCCCTCCATCGGCTGCGAACCGTGCACGAAGCCGGTCGCCGCCGGCGAAGACCCCCGTTCCGGCCGCTGGGCCGGACTCTCGAAGACCGAATGCGGGCTCCACGAATGACCCTCTCCGACACCCAGAGCGTTTCGTCTCGCTCGTCCCTCGCTCGCTCAACGACCGAGACCCCGGTCGTTGAGCGAGCGAAGCGAGACGAAACGCGTCTGTCCACCCTCGACCTGCTCGAGGCCGAGGCGATCCACGTCATCCGCGAGGTCGTCGCCGAGTTCGAGCGGCCCGTGCTGCTCTTCTCCGGCGGCAAGGACTCGGTCGTGGTGCTGCACCTCGCGACCAAGGCGTTCGCGCCCGGCCGCGTGCCGTTCCCCGCGCTGCACGTCGACACCGGGCACAACTTCCCGGAGGTGCTGGCCTTCCGCGACGAGACCGTCGAGCGACTCGGCATCCGTCTGGAAGTTGCCCGTGTGCAGGACTACATCGACGACGGCCGGCTGCAGGAGCGCGCCGACGGCACCCGCAACCCGCTGCAGACGACGCCGCTCCTCGACGCCATCGCCGCCGGCCGCCACGACGCCGTATTCGGCGGCGCCCGCCGCGACGAGGACAAGGCCCGCGCCAAGGAGCGGATCATCTCGCTGCGCGACGAGTTCGGGCAGTGGGATCCGCGCAACCAGCGCCCGGAGCTCTGGAGCCTCTACAACGGACGCCACACGCCCGGCCAGCACGTGCGGGCCTTCCCGATCTCGAACTGGACCGAGCTCGACGTCTGGCGCTACATCGAGCGCGAGGGCATCGCGCTGCCGCCGCTGTACTTCGCCCACGAGCGGGACGTCTACGCGCGGGACGGCATGTGGCGTCCGGTGGGCGAGTTCTCTCCGCCGCGCGAGAACGAGACCGTCGAGCGCCGCACGGTGCGCTACCGCACGGTCGGCGACATGAGCTGCACCGGAGCGGTGGAATCGGATGCCGCGGACCTCGCCGCGATCGTCGCCGAGGTCGCCGTCTCCACCCTCACCGAGCGCGGCGCGACCCGCGCCGACGACCGCCTCAGCGAGGCGGCCATGGAGGACCGCAAGAAGGACGGCTACTTCTGATGACCAATGTGGACACGCGCCTCCCGGTCGTTGAGCGAGCGAGGATCGAGCGAGACGAAACGCCCCGAACCCCCACGCTGTTCCGGTTCGCGACCGCGGGATCGGTCGACGACGGCAAGTCGACGCTCGTCGGCCGGCTGCTGCACGACTCGAAGGCGATCCTCGCCGACCAGCTCGAGCAGGTCGCCCGCACGTCCGCCGACCGCGGCTTCGCGCACGGCGACTTCGACTTCGCCCTCCTCACCGACGGCCTGCGCGCCGAGCGCGAGCAGGGCATCACGATCGACGTCGCCTACCGTTACTTCTCGACGGGCACGCGGTCGTTCATCCTCGCGGACTGCCCGGGCCACGTGCAGTACACGCGCAACATGGTCACCGGTGCGACCACCGCCGACGCCGTGATCGTGCTCGTCGACGGCCGCAAGGGCGTGCTCGAGCAGACCAAGCGCCACCTCGCGGTCGTCGCGCTGCTGCGCGTGCCGCACGTGATCGTCGCGGTGAACAAGATCGACCTGACCGGCTTCTCGGCGGATGCCTTCGCCGACGTCGCCGCGCAGGCACGTGCCGTCGCCGCCGAACTCGGCATCGAGGACCTGCACGTGCTCCCGGTGTCGGCGCTCGAGGGCGACAACATCGTGGACCGCTCGGAGCGCACTCCCTGGTACGACGGCCCCGCACTGCTCGAGCTGCTCGAAACCCTGCCCGCGGCGGACGATCCCGAGCAGGAGCTCGAGCCGCTGCGGCTTCCGGTGCAGCTCGTGCTGCGCCCGCAAGGCGGCCTCGCGCCGGGCATCGAGGGCGCGGAGGCCGAGCGGCTGCGCGACTACCGGGCGGTCGCGGGCCGCATCTCGAGCGGCGTCGTGCGCGTGGGCGACCGGGTAGAGATCTTCCCGGCCGGCCGGACGACCACGGTCACCGGCATCCGCTCCGCCGGAGCAGAGGTCGACGAGGCCACCGCCCCGCAGTCGGTGTCGCTCGAACTCGCGGACGACATCGACACCGCGCGCGGCGCGCTCGTCGTCGCTGCCGGCTCGCTGCCGGTGTCACGGCGGGAGTTCGAGGCCGAGCTCTTCCAGCTCGACGCGCGGGCGCTGACCCCCGGCATCCGTGTGCTCGTCAAGCACGGCACCGCGACGGTGCAGGCCATCGTCGCGCAGATCGAGTCGCGCTACGACCTCGACGCGCTCACGCACGAGCCGGCGCAGACGCTCGAGACCAACGACATCGGCCGCGTGCGGCTGCGCGTGGCGGCAGACCTGCCGCTCGAGCCCTACCGCACCAGCCGCCACGGGGGCTCGTTCCTCGTGATCCATCCGTCCGACGGCGCCACGCTCGCCGCCGGCATCGTGCGCGAATGACCCGTCGTGCACGCCACTGAGCAACACCGAATCTAAGGAGGCGACACCGTGAACAAAATCCGCACCGCGACCGCAATCACAACCCTGGGACTCGTGGCGGCCATGATGGCCGGCTGCGCCTCTGCGGCGGCCACCCCGAGCGAGACCGCGGCGGGAGACGACACGCCGTCGGTGGGCGAGCTGCGCCTCGGCTACTTCGCGAACGTCACCCACGCGCCGGCGCTCGTCGGCCTCGAAGAGGGCCTCCTCCAGGACGCGCTCGGCGACGTCGAGGTGACCACGCAGGTGTTCAACGCCGGCCCGGCGGCCATCGAGGCGCTGTCGGCCGGCGCGATCGACGCGACCTACATCGGCCCGAACCCGTCGATCAACACGTTCATCCAGTCCGGCGGCGAGTCGGCCCGCATCATCGCGGGTGCGGCGACCGGCGGGGCGGCGCTCGTCGTACGCGACGGCATCGACGACGCGGCCGACCTCGAGGGCACGACCATCGCGACGCCGCAGCTCGGCAACACGCAGGACGTCGCGGCGCGCGTATGGCTGAAGGACGAGGGCTTCGAGACCGACACCGCCGGCGGCGGCGACGTGCACATCACGCCGACCGAGAACGCGCAGACGCTGACGCTCTTCCAGCAGGGCGAGCTCGACGGCGCGTGGCTTCCCGAGCCGTGGGTGTCGCGCCTGATCGTGGACGCCGGCGCGCACGTGCTGCAGGACGAGGCCGACCTCTGGGAGGACGGCGAGTTCCCCACGACGGTGCTGCTGGTGCGCAAGGAGTTCCTGGACGAGCACCCGGATGTCGTCGCCGACCTGCTGAAGGGCCACGCGGCCTCGGTGCAGTGGATCGCCGACAACGCCGCCGACGCGCCCGCCGTCATCAACGGAGCCATCGAGAAGGAGACCGGCAAGCCGCTCGCCGACACCGTCATCGAGCGCGCGCTCGAGCACGTGACGTTCTCGGTCGACCCGCACGCCGACACGTTCGAGACGCTGGTCGAGAACGGCATCGAGGCGGGCACCCAGAAGGAGGGCTCGATCGAGGGCCTCTTCGATCTGCGCCTGCTCAACGAGCAGCTCGAAGCGGCCGACGCAGACACCGTCTCGGCCGCAGGGCTCGGCGAGGACTGACATGAGCACCGCTCCCGCTTCCGCCTCCGGGGCCGCGCACGCGGTCCCGGAGGCGGGCGCGCCCGCGAAGGCGGGCACCACGAACCCGCTCGCCCCGAGCTTCGACAGCGTCACGCCCGTGCCCGCCGCCGCACCGGCGCCGGCGCCGGCCGTGCGGATCGACGGCGTCTCCAAGCGCTTCGGCTCGGGCCCGGTCGTGCTCGACGACGTGTCGCTCGACATCGCCCCAGGGGAGTTCGTGTGCCTGCTGGGCGCATCGGGATGCGGCAAGTCCACGCTGCTGAACCTCATCGCGGGACTCGACCGGCCGTCGGCGGGCCGTATCGACACCCCGGTCGAGGGGTCGGCCGTCATGTTCCAGGAGTCGGCGCTCATGCCATGGCTCACTGCTCGGAGGAACGTCGAGCTGGCGCTGCGCCTGCGCGGCGTGCCGCGCGGCGAGCGCCGCGACAAGGCGCTGGCCCTCCTCGACACGGTGAACCTGGCGGATGCCGCCGAGAAGCGCCCGCACGAGCTGTCGGGCGGCATGCGTCAGCGGGTCGCGCTCGCGCGCGCCCTCGCCCAGGACCGGCCCGTGCTCCTCATGGACGAGCCGTTCGCCGCCCTCGACGCCATCACCCGCGACCTGCTGCACGAGGAGCTGGAGCGCGTGTGGCGCGCCACCGGCCGCACCATCGTGTTCGTCACGCACAACGTGCGCGAGGCCGCCCGCCTCGGCCAGCGCGTCGTGCTGATGGGAAGCCGTCCCGGCCGCATCGTGCAGCAGTGGCAGATCACGAAGACCACGGGCCGGCGTATCGAGTCGCCCGAGGTCGCCGCCCTCTCGGTCGAGATCACCGACCAGCTGCGGAAGGAGATCCGCCGCAATGCCGCATGACACCACCCTTCGACACGCTCACGGACCGGCACAGGGGGTCGCCGAACCGGTGGGAGCGACCACCGAGGCGAACGACCTGCGCTCGCTCGAGGCCGGCCTCGACCGGCTCCAGACCGACGCCGGGGCCGTCCCCGGACACTGGCGCCGGCTCGCGGCCAGCGTCGTGCCGCCGATCGTCTTCGTCATCCTCCTGATCATCGTGTGGCAGCTGTACGTCGTGATCGCGCAGCCGCGGCCCGACATCATCCCCGGCCCGGCCGACGTCGCCGCAGCGCTCGGACAGGCCTGGGACACCGGGCGCCTGCAGGAGGCCGTTGCGACGAGCCTCGAGCGCGGCGTCATCGGCTTCCTCATCGCCATCGTCGTCGGCACCCCCATCGGCCTGCTCCTCGCCGAGGTGCGCCCGATCCGCCGCGCGGTCGGCCCCATCATCTCGGGCCTGCAGGTGCTGCCGTCGGTCGCGTGGGTGCCCGCCGCCATCATCTGGTTCGGGCTGTCCGACGCCACCGTCTACTTCGTCATCCTCATGGGTGCGATCCCCTCGATCGTCAACGGCCTCATCGCCGGGATCGAGCAGGTCCCGCCGCAGCTGCGCCGGGTCGGCACTGTGCTCGGCGCCTCGCGCTGGCAGCTGGCCACCGCCGTGATCCTCCCGGCGGCGCTTCCCGGGTATCTCGCCGGGCTCAAGCAGGGCTGGGCCTTCTCGTGGCGCTCGCTCATGGCCGCCGAGATCATCGCGATGGGCGGCACGATCGGCTTCGGACTGGGCTCGATGCTGCAGAACAGCCGCGATCTCGCCGACCTCGCGGGCGTGCTCGGCACGATCCTCGTCATCCTCGCGATCGGCGTGCTCATCGAGCTCGTCTTCTTCGGTCCTCTCGAGCGACGGATGCTGAAGCGCCGCGGCCTGCTCATCACGGGAGGCGCCCGATGACCGGCCTCGACAGGCGGGTTCCGGCATCCGAATCTCGCAGATCCGCACGAACCTCGCAGAAATCTGCCGAGAATCTGCGAGCCCGACGCGAATCTGCGAAGCCTGGAGAGCCCACGTCGGACGCCGCGGGCAAGGTGTGGCTCGTCGGCGCCGGTCCGGGCGACGCCGGGCTCCTCACCATCAAGGGCCTGCGCGCCCTCGAGGCGGCCGACGTCATCGTCGCCGACCGCCTCGGGGCACGTGCGGTGCTCGACGGCCTGGCCGCCGATGGCGTGACGCTGCGCGCCGAGGTCATCGACGTCGGCAAGCTGCCCGGCCACCATGCCGTGCCGCAGGACGCGATCAACGCCCTGATCGTGCAGCTCGCCCACGACGGCAAGACGGTCGTTCGCCTCAAGGGCGGCGACCCCTACGTGTTCGGCCGCGGCGGGGAAGAGCTCCACGCGTGCCAGGAGGCCGGCGTTGCCGTCGAGGTCGTCCCCGGCATCACCAGCGCCATCTCGGTGCCCGCGATCGCCGGCATCCCACTCACGCACCGCGGCGTCGCGACCGCCTTCACCGTCGCGACCGCCCACGAACAGATCGCGTCGCTCAGCGGCGGCCGCGACCACACCGTCGTGCTGCTCATGGGGATCGCCACGCTGGCGAACTCCGCGATCATCCTCGCCCGCGGCGAGCGCGGCGGCGACTGCCCCGTCGCCGTCGTAGAGGACGGCTTCGGGCCCCGCCAGCGGGTGACGGTGGGGACGCTCTCGACCATCGCGCACCAGGCCGCGGCCCGCGGCATCCGCTCGCCCGCCGTCGTGGTCGTCGGCGACGTCGTGCGGCTGAGCCCATACGCGCCCGCCGAACTCGCGACCCTCGATCTCTCGCTGTACGACCCGCTCGCTCCCGCGCGCAGCCCCCGCGCCTGACCGGGCGCCCGCGCGCTCCGTCCGCCTGACCCGAAAGAACCCCACTGTGACTTCTTCGAGCACTGTGCCCACCTCTGATCTTGGGAACCTCCGCGTCGCGATCGTCGGCGCAGGTCCCGCCGGCATCTACGCCGGCAACATCCTCACCAACTCGGTCGTCGAGGCCGGCGGATCCGTGTCGATCGACCTGTTCGAGTCGCTTCCCGCGCCATACGGCCTGATCCGCTACGGCGTCGCTCCCGACCACCCCCGCATCAAGGGCATCGTCAATTCGCTGCACGAGATGCTGGATGCCGGCACCACGCGGTTCATCGGCAACGTCGAGGTCGGCCGCGACATCGCGCTCGACGAGCTGCAGGAGCGCTACGACGCGGTGATCATCGCGACCGGCGCCATCCGCGACGCCACGCTCGACATCCCGGGCATCGATCTGCCGGGCTCGTACGGCGCAGCCGACTTCGTCGCCTGGTTCGACGGTCACCCGGACGTGCCCGCCGAGTGGACGCTCGACCAGCCCGAGGTCGCCGTCATCGGCAACGGCAACGTCGCGCTCGACGTCGCGCGCGTGCTCGCGAAGCATGCGGTCGACCTCCGCTCCACCGAGATCGCCGACAACGTGCTCGCGGGCCTCGAGGCATCCGCCGTCACCGACGTGCACGTCTTCGGCCGTCGTGGGCCGGCCGACATCAAGTTCACGCCCATCGAGCTGCGTGAGCTCGGCGAGGTGCCGAACGTCGACATCGTCGTGCACGACGAGGACTTCGTCGACGCCGACCCGGCGAACGCGGCGAACAACCAGCTCAAGGTCATGCTGCGCGTCCTCAACAGCTGGCGCACGCGTGAGGCGACGGGCGCGAGCCGCCGTCTGCACCTGCACTTCTACCACTCGCCGGTCGAAGTCCTCGGCGACGGCAAGGTCGAGGGCATCCGCTTCGAGCGCACCGAGCCCACCGGCGACGGGCGCGTGCGCGGCACCGGAGAGTTCCGCGAGATCGCGGTGCAGCAGGTCTACCGCGCCGTCGGCTACTACGGCACGCCGGTGGTCGGCGCCCCGTTCGACGAGCGCGCCGGCGTCGTCTCGAATGTCGAGGGCCGGGTCAAGGATGCCGCGCGCACGGGTGACGCCGAAGCCCCGGCGATCGCGGGCCTCTACGCCACCGGCTGGATCAAGCGGGGCCCGGTCGGCCTCATCGGCCACACCAAGTCCGACGCGATGGAGACGATCGCGCACCTCGTGTCGGACGTCGAGGCAGGGCGCCTCTCGGCCCCGGCCGTCGAGGGCGACGTGCTCGACGTGCTCGACGAGCGCGAGGTCGCGTACACGACCTGGGACGGCTGGCTCGCCCTCGACGCGCACGAGCGCGACCTCGGCGCCAACCACATCCACACGCGCGAGCGCGTCAAGGTCGTCCCGCGCGACGAGCAGGTCGGGATCTCCCGGGGAGCGCTCGTCCGGTGACGTATGTGATCGCCCTGCCGTGCGTCGATGTGAAGGACCGCGCCTGCATCGACGAGTGCCCCGTGGACTGCATCTACGAGGGTGAGCGGTCGCTGTACATCCACCCCGACGAGTGCGTCGACTGCGGCGCCTGCGAGCCGGTCTGCCCCGTCGAGGCGATCTACTACGAAGACGACCTGCCCGAAGAGTGGCAGGACTACTACAAGGCCAACGTCGAGTTCTTCGACGACATCGGCTCGCCCGGCGGTGCGGCCAAGACCGGCGTCATCGCGAAGGACCACCCGGTCATCGCGACGCTTCCTCCCCAAGGAGACGGCCATGACTGACCCCCTTCCCACGGCGGGCTCCACTGCGCCATCGAGCACTGAGGTCGACGTCGTGATCATCGGTGGCGGCCCCGCCGGGCTGTCGGCGGCCCTCAACCTGGGCCGCGCGCGAGCCTCGGTCGTGGTGGTGGACGCGGGACGGCCACGCAACGCCGCCACCCTGCGGTCGCACGGCTTCCTCACCCGCGACGGCGTCTCACCCCTCGAGCTGCGCAAGCTCGCCCGCGCCGAGCTCGCCGCGTATCCCAACGTGCGGGTGCTCGATCGCACCGTCGTCACGGCGCTGCTCGAGCGCGCGGGCGACGAGGGACTGCGCTTCATCGCCGCGCTGCAGGGCCGTGGCGTCGCCACCCCGCCCGCCGTCGCGGCGCGCTCCGTGCTCGTGGCGACCGGGCTGCGCGAGACACTCCCCGGCATCCCGAGCCTCCGCGCCTACTACGGCATGACGATCTTCAGCTGCGCCGCCTGCGACGCGTGGGAGCTGCAGGATCGCCCCCTCGCGCTGATCGGCGAAACCCCCGACCTTGCCGCCCGCGCCCGGCTGATCGCGCGCTGGACCGAGCGCCTCACCGTCTTCACGAACGGATCGGATGCCGTGGACACGGTCGAAGAGGCGGAGCTCGCGGCATCCGGGATCATCGTCGAGCGGCGTGCGATCGACGACCTCGAAGGCGACCGCGGCGCGGTGTCGGCCGTGCGTCTCGTCGACGGCACGCGCGTCGAGATCGACGGCGGCTTCGTGCGGCCGCAGTGGCACCCGGCACTGGACTTCGTCAGCGGCATCGAGCTCGAGCGCGACCGGTTCGGCAACCTGGTCACCGACCGTTCCGGGCGCACGTCGGTCGCCGGGCTGTATGCCGCGGGGGATGCCGCATCGCCGGGTCCGCAGCAGCTCATCGTCGCCGCGGGTCAGGGCGCGCGGGCCGCCGCCGTGCTGGTGCACGACCTCGTCGGGGTGCGCACCGCCCACTAGGACGCGGGCGGGCGGAGTGTCACGCGGGGCTGAGCCACCGGGGCACGCGGCGCCGCTCTGGGCACTGGCGCCTCTCAGGCTTCGTCGCGCTGCAGCGCCTGGCGGCCGGCGGCGAGCATCTCGCGCACCTGGTCGCCGTGCGTCGTGGCGGGGCTCGCCGTGTCAGGCCACGATGCGAGCTGCGCCTCGGCCCAGTCGGCCCACTCGATGATGTGCTCGTAATGCCCGATCATGAACGTGTTCGCCAGCGCGAAGAGGTGGCGACGCTCGGGGAAGGTCCCGCCGGTCCCACTGATGTACGCCGCGTAGCGGGCGAACATCTCGCGGTTGGCGAGCGCCTGCTCTTTCGTCCGCGCCAGCGTGCCGCGCAGGTCGTCGAGCGACCCCTGATCCGCGAGCAGCACCCGCACCATGCCCTCGAACTCCAGCGTCGGCGGACGCACCGGAGTGCTCAGCCACGCGGCGAGCGCCTCTCGGCCGGCCGGCGTGATCGAGTAGATCGTGCGAGCACGCTTGCCGGTGTGCTCCTGGCGGGTCTGGACGAAACCCTCGTCGCTGAGGCGGTTGAGGAGGGCGTAACGACCACGGTCGGCCGACGGCCACAGCTCCGCCACGCCTCGACCGAGCTGTTCGGCGAGCTGATAGGCCGACCAGTCGTGGTCGGCGAGCAGCCCGAGGATGAGGTACCCCGTGGTCGAGAGTCCGCGGTCAGCCACAGTGTGCTCCCTCCTCGCGCCGGTGCGGTTCGCGATGCGAAACGTAAAGTTAGCCCACCGCAGCCTCATCGACTCTATACTGCGAAGTGCAGTAAGCACGGGCGCGGTATCCCGAGTGGGGACGAGGGACCGTCGCCGAAAGGCGGCACGGCGCGGGGGCGCCGGCTGCCTGGCGGCGGGCGATCTGGGATCGCCCGCCGCACACTCCTCGCGCGGATGCCCGACACAGCTCCGGAGTCGCACACACGGCGGTCGCCCGGTACCGCGGTGGGGGAGGATGGGTTCGATGTCAACGCCGACCGAACCGCCGCTGGACGAGCTGCGCGCCCTGCGCGAGCGCGCGTACGGGCGCCATGCCGACATCCAGGACGACCCCGACGCCCTGGCACGGCTTCGTGAACTCGAGGCGCAGGCGTCTGCCGCGACGCTGACCCTGGCGGGGAGCGCCACACAGACGGTCGCCGGCGGCGTCGCGCGTGCCGGCGTCGGCGGGGACGAGGCGGGGCGGCTGCCCGACGACGATGGGACGACGGATGCCGCAGCCCCCCGCAGCGGGGTCACGCCGGTGGACGCTGCGGTGGGTTCAGCCCCGCCCGTCGACCCTGTGCCATCCCTGGCCTCCAGCGCCACGGCCTCCGACGGAGGCGAATCCTCGGCCGCAGACCCGGTCGCGTCGGCGGCGCACGACGACCCGTCGCCCGCCCACGCCGGGGATCCCGCCGGGCACGGCGCCCCGCCGCGGTCACCGTGGTGGCGTCGACGTACGCGGCTGCTCTGGGCCGCTTCGGTCGTCGCCGGCGTGCTCGTCGGCGTGGGCCTGACATTGGCGGTGCAGGCGGCCGGCGCGGGGAGGGTCGCAACCCTGGACGAGGATGCCGATGGCGAGTGGCCGGATGAGTTCTTCGGTGCGCGGCCCCCCGACGCCCGGGTGTTCGACGACTTCCACGGTCTCACCGTGCTCACGTTTCGCCAGCCGGTGCAGCCGGGAGATTCGCAGACCTGCCTGTACATCGTGACCGCCCCGGATGCTTTCGGCGGGGGAACCTGCGGTGCGGACGCTTTCGGCCCGACAGCCTCACTGGAAGTCGGCCCCGACTCACCCGAAGAGCTGAGCGATCGCTTCCCGAGAGGCACGGCGCTGCAGTTCGTGCTCGAGGGCTCGAGCGTCCAGGTCTACGCGCGCGAGCCGAGCCTCCTGGAGCCGACGCCCTGAGGTCCGGCCCCCCGGCTCCGTGACGGGTCGCACTGGGGCGAAGATCTCGCCCTACGCGTCGGCCGCGGGCGCAGGGACCGTGTCCCCCACGTCCGTGCGGTGGAAGTTCTGGAACGAACGGGATGCCGTCGGCCCCCGCTGCCCCTGATACCGGTTGCCGTACGTGCCCGAGCCGTAGGGGCTCTCGGCGGGCGAGGTGAGGCGGAAGTAGCAGACCTGCCCGATCTTCATGCCCGGCCACAGCTTGATCGGGAGGGTCGCGACGTTCGAGAGCTCGAGCGTGACGTGGCCCGTGAAGCCGGGATCGATGAACCCCGCGGTGGAGTGTGTCAGCAGGCCCAGGCGACCCAGCGACGACTTGCCTTCGAGCCGGGCGGCGATGTCGTCGGGCAGCGAGATCCGCTCGAACGTCGAGCCCAGCGCGAACTCGCCCGGGTGCAGGATGAACGGTTCGCCGGGATCGACGGAGATGAGGCGCGTGAGCTCGGGCTGATCCTCGGCGGGATCGATGAACGGGTACTTGTGGTTGTCGAAGAGCCGGAACGAGCGGTCGAGGCGCACGTCCACGCTCGACGGCTGCACCATTCCGGGTTCCCACGGGTCGAGCCCGATGCGCCCCGCGTCGATCTCGAGCCGGATGTCGCGGTCACTGAGCAGCACGAGGCCAGCTTATCGGGGCCGCCCGGCGCACCGGCATCCGATGTCCTGCTGGTCGCCGACGTGGCCGGCGGCCGGGTGGCGACAGCGGCGGGGACGACCGCTCAGCTGCCGTCGCGCAGGTCTGCCGGCGGGTCGGGCGAGAAGCGGACCTCGTCGAACGTGGCCACACACGCGTCGCCGAGAGGCGCCTGCGCGAGGAAGCCGACCTGCACCGGGCCGCCCCAGTCGAGCCGGAACAGCCGCACGAAGTCCCAGCGCCGTCCGTCCGTCGAAGAGTGGAACGCCCAGACCTGATCGCCCACCCGCGACACGCGCAAGTGCACGAAGGGATCGGCGACGACCACGGAGTTGCAGTCGTCGGACCACACGTTGGTCACGACAGAGACCACCATGGCCTCGCCCTGCGGCGAGTACTCGAAGCAGAGCTTCGCCCAGTGGTCGCGATCGCCCCAGACGGCGAGCGCTGCGGCATCGAAGGTCGTGCGCGGCGTCGTGGCGACACCGGCGCGCGTCGACAGCGCGAAGCGGTCGGGCGCCTCGAACCCCAGCAGCGCCGCGGCGTGCTGCTGCGGGCCGCCGAGGGCGTCGTTGGTCCAGTCGGTGCCCGGAGCGGCCGACACCTCCAAGCGCCCGTCGGGCTGCAGCGCCGCCGTGCCGCTGCCCACCGCCCATTCGAGATCGCGCAGCCCTGCCGGCATGCGGAACACGGAGCGGTCATCGGTCAGCACGCCGCCAGCCTATCGGCGCGGCATCCTCGCTGACCGAAGGCGGCGGGCCCTACGCTCGAGACGACGATGACGGATGCCGCGGCCCGGCCCTGACCGCCCGGCCGGAGCGGGCCGCTGACGGAGGATGCCATGGCGACCGTGCTGTTCTGCCCGGTGACGTTCAACCTCGCCGAGACGACGAGGATGATCCAGGTCGCACGCGCGATGGATCCCGCGCACCGCATCCTCTTCATGGGCTACGAGGACGATTACGTCGGGCTCATCCGCGACGCGGGTTTCGATCACCGGTCGTGCACGCCGGTGCTCACGTCGCAGGAGCGGGAGCAGCTGATCGCGTTCGACCAGGGCAAGACGCTGAAGACCCCGTTGACAGAGGCTTTCGTGGGCGCGCGGGTGGACGTCGAACGGGGGCTCATCCGCGAACTCGGCGCCGCCGCCGTGGTGACGGGATCCAACCTGACGTCGTACATCTCCGCCCGCGCCGAGCACGTGCCGCTCTTCTACCCCGTACCTTTCGCCTTGACCGAGCCGCAGGTGCGGCAGGCGCGCCACCTGTTCCTCGTCGGTGGGCGCGGCCGGCTGTCTCGGTTCGCGGATCGGCTGGCCACTGCGGCCTTCCGCTGGATCTACACCAAGGCGCCGCTCGCGCCGCGGGCCTTCGCGAAGGTCGCTACGGCCAACGGCGTGCCGCCGCTGCGGACGGTGGCATCGCTCATCACCGCCGACCGGAACCTCCTCACCGAGATGCCATGGGAGCTCGAGGACTTCACCCTTCCCGACGGGTTCGAGCGGGTCGGCCCGATCTTCGCCCACATCGACGCCCCGCTGCCCGAGATCGTCGAGCAGCTCGCGGCGGCCCCCGAACCGCTGGTCTATCTGGGACTCGGGTCGTCGGCGAACCGCAAGCTCGCCGTGGCGGCCGCCCGCGCGCTCGGCGAACTGCCGGTGAACGTCGTCGCCCCCATCGCCCACTACCTCGAGCCCGACGACGTCCTCCCGCCGAACGTCCACGTCACTGAACTCCTCCCGGCCCACCGGCTGGGCGGACTGGTCGATGCCGCCGTGCTGCACGGCGGGCAGGGGACCGTCCAGACGGCGTGCGCCACCGGCATCCCGTTCGTCGGAATGGGGCTGCAGCCGGAGCAGACCTGGCACGTGCGCATGTGCGAGAAGCGCGGACACGCCATTGCCGTGGCGCCCCGGCGCGTCGGGTCCCCGGAATTCCTCGACGCCGTGCGCCGTGTGCTGTCCGACCCCGGCATCCGCGCCGTCGCACAGGACGTCCAGCGCGCCTACGCCGACGCGGATGGCGCCGCCGCCAGCGCTCGGATCATCGAGGCCGCGCTCTGACCCGAATGACAGCGGGTTCGGCACGTCTGCCATCCAGTTCGTCAAGCGCGGGAGAACATCCCGGTCGGGTCGAAAGTTGCGCGGATTCGTTGCAGCCGCTCGAGGGTCGCCGGCGGGAAGGCGCGGCGTTCGAGATCGGGCACGTCGCCGAGGAAGTTGACGTAGCCGGCGTCTCCGTCGGAGAGGTCCGTGACAAGGGTGTCCACGATCGGGCGCGCGGTCTCGGCCGCTGCTGAATCGGAGAAGATCGTCGACACGATCACCATCGCGCGGCGGTCGCGGTGCGCGAAGGCCGTCGCGCCGACGGGCACCCGGGCGATCGCGCCGCCCATCGGCCGAATATTGATCACGGCGACCGGGGCGCGCAGGTCCTCGAGGGCGGCGATGGCCCGTTCCGCGCGGGCAGCGTCCATGCGGTCGGCGAAGCCGGCCCCCGTGACTGCGGTCGCGTCCCCGGCCTGTTCGTCGCGCAGCAGCGACCCGTAGGGCACGGCCGCGACCGTGTCCGCGACGACGGGCCCGAGGGCGCGGAGCACGTCCCAGGCCACGGCGGCGTCGCGCGGCGATCCCGAATGTGCCCCGATGACGGCGAGCACCGGGTGGCCGCGGAGTCGCTCGGGCACGAACGGGGCAGGCGGGGCCGCCAACACGTTGACCATCGCCGACAGCTCATCGGGGCCGTCTGCGACGGCGTCGACAAGCGCGGCAAGCAGGTGAGCGTCGGGTTCGAAAAGCAGCACACCGCCATGGACCTCGCGGATCTCGGTGAGTCGGTAGCGCAGCTGTGTGACGACGCCGAGGCCAGGGCCGCCGCCGCGCAGAGCCCAGAGCAAGTCGGGGTCGCTCTCGGCGTCCGCGGTGCGGAGATTCCCATCGGCGGTCGCCAGCTCGACGCCGACGAGCTGGTCGGCAGCGA
>NZ_MWLP01000033.1:0-1126 GCF_010634885.1 Microbacterium sp. B35-04
CGGCGCGTTTCGACTCGGTCGCTGGCGCTCCCTCGCTCAACGACCGAAACCTTTATCCCGGTCGTTGAGCGAGCGAGGAACCCGCGCGACGAAACGCCCGGCCCCGCGCACGTAGGCTGGTGCGGTGAAGCCGTTCGTCCTCCTCGCGACCCGGGGCGAGGACGTGCCCGCCGACGAGGAGTACGCGCTCTTCCTGCGGTACACCGGCCTCGCGCCCGACGAGCTCGTGCGGGTGCGGCTCGCGGCGGAGCCGATGCCGCGTTTCGACCTCGACGAGCTGTCGGGCATCTTCGTGGGCGGCGGGCCGTTCAACGCGTCGGACCCGCCCGAGAAGAAGTCGGCGGTGCAGCGGCGCGTCGAGGCCGAGTTCGAGACTCTGCTCGACGAGGTCGTCGCGCGCGACTTCCCGTTCCTGGGCGCCTGCTATGGCATCGGCACGCTCGGCGCCCACCAGGGCGCGGTGATCGACCGTCGCTACGGCGAGCCGATCAGCGTGGTGCCCGTGACGGCGACCTCGGCTGGGGCATCCGATCCCCTGCTCGAAGGCATGCCGGCGACCTTCGAGGCCTTCGTCGGACACAAAGAGGCGATCTCGCAGCTGCCCGCGTCGGCGACGCTGCTGGCCTCATCGCCCGGGTGCCCGGTGCAGATGTTCCGGGTCGGCGAGAACGTGTACGCGACGCAGTTTCACCCCGAGCTCGACATCGAGGGGATCACGACGCGCATCCACGCCTACGCCGGTCACGGCTATTTCGCCGCCCACGAGCTCGAGCTCACCCTCGCCGCGGTGCGGCGGGCAGCGGTCTCCCACCCCAGCCGCATGCTGCGGACCTTCGTCACGCGCTACGCCCGCTGAGCCGAGCCCTTCGCAGGGCCGCCCCCGCGGTGGTACGCTCCGGGCACCGGCTGCCTCCGCCGCCCGAAACGAGGTGTGTCATGGGTTCGAAGAAGCTACTCCTCGCGGGTGCCGCGATCGCCGTCGTGGCTGCGGCCGCGATCGTCGTGCCGAGCGTCGCCGCCGGCGCACCACTTCCCCAGGTCTTCCCCGTGTCCACCGAGGTCGCGCCCGACGACGGACCTGGCAACGGGCGGGGCAACGCGTTCGGGCACGACAAGGACTCCCCCG